>NZ_JAGAYD010000255.1 GCF_017940685.1 Butyrivibrio sp.
AATGATCAGTGATTGCTTACGAGTAGATGCTTTTTTCGCAGCAGCTATTTTCCTTCTTTTGTTTGCGACGCTGCTACCATTGATCATGATCATAATTGGAGTCCTGATGTCTCTGATTGGATTTGGCAAAATGGAATTCTACGACCTCAGGCCGGAAGTGGGCATCAAGTTGGTTTTAGGTATCATTGTAGTATCCTGGTCAGTGATATTTGCATTGACTATTTCAAATTGAAGGATGTGACGATCATAGGTATATCTCTCGGAGGGTACCTTGCACCCAGAGCCGCAGCTAAACATTTAAAGAATATTGCCGATATAAAAGATAGCAACGGAAATGCGTGTCTTTTCAATGGAATGAACATCCTTGAAAGGGCACGTTTTTTGTTATCTGGAGGCAAACATGGGTATAGCAGCGATAGCGAATGATTATTTAACAAGACCATTAAGATCTGCAGCTGGAAAAGAGAGAACTCCCGTCATAAGTGAGACTGAAAGCTTTGGACAGAAGCTACAGGCTGAAACTGAGAAAAAATGTCCATACAGCTTTCTGGCGAAGGATGGAGTCATACAGTACAAAGGAGTTACTTTTGTTTGTGATTACAAGCAAAATGCCATAACGCTCGGAAATATGTATGAAAAGGATAAGGTCCTTAAGATTGCCCTTCCTAGTGGTGGAAGCCTTCATGTCAACGTGGACAACATTGATACTCTCTCCAAGGCAGCGAGTATGTTCACTCCAGAGGATCTCAACGCTATAATGCGTGCTATCCATGAGTATAATCATTGCACCAGGAAACGCATGGAGATAGAAGAAGAGAAAGCTGAGACTGCAGAGGAAGCTGTTGCAGAGTCAGAAACTCCTGATGCTGAGAAAGAGTCAGAGGTGGACAATACTGCACTGACAGAGCAGATAAATGCGTTCAGGACAGAACTGTTCTATAAGCTTATCAATAATGAAACTGAGATCAAAATCCAGATAGGCAGCCAGGAGATGAGCATAAAGGAATGGGATAAGCTCATGGACAGCATTGATAAAGAACTTGAGACTATTCACGAAGCACTTCTGGAGAAAGAAGAAAAAGCTCGTATACTGCACATGCAATTTTCCTGGCCAATTCAGGAGGAACGGCATTCCCTATCATTCTATACTGATCCGTCATTGGTCCTATAAACTCATAATCGTCAGGGAACGACTGAAGTCTTGCGGCTTCCCTAGCCTTTTGTTTAATAAGCCTATCAAAGTCCTCCTTCCAAAGGCTTATTATTACGATTCTATTCATTAAATAATACCTAACAGCCTGCTCCCTATATGTCTTTGGGGGACGTACTTTAGATATGATTATTCCAAGTTTGACATATTTTTCATTTCCACCAGCATTAATACTTGTAATGATACTGTGCAGTTTTGATATATAGCTCCCACTTGGAACTTTTGATTCATTTTTACACTCGATAACAATTCTTGAACCTATGTTATTAAACAAACCAAAGCCAAGATAAAATCTGTTATTAACAAAACAGTCTATCTGATTTGTTTTAGTTTTTATTCCATTTCCCTTAAAGGCTTCACATAAATTGAACAGATATCCTGTAAGTCTTTCTAAAGAATCGCCTTTTGCCTTATTACCATCCACATTGAATACAACGTACCCGCCATCAGGTAGTCTTTCTATATCATATCTAAACAAGGATTCCTGGGGCGGAGATACTAAGTTTTGATGATGGGCAGATTCATCCGATTGATTATGAGGACACGGACAGTTATCAGATTACAAAGATGTTTATAGAGAATAAGGAGCAGCTTTTAAAGAGGTTGTTAAGTGATGAAGATAAAGCAGATCTTTGATGGGGATTATGGCTGCGAAGAACTGCAGCCAGGCCAGAAGCCCAAGGTATCAGTTACACTTGTGGATGATGCCGGTAATGAGAAATATGTGTCAGTGGAAGATGATTGGCTTACGGAGAATGGATTAGACGTTGGCTCGGAGTGGCCAAAGGATATATGAATGCGTTAAGCGTTGGAGGAGCCGTATGAAAAGATTTTGTGTTGCTATGGCAATGCTTATTACGGTTGCTGCTGTAGGATGTGGAAACAATAAAGTGGCAGATAGCGGAGTTGGTTCCAGCACAGTGAGTGAACCGGAAGCGGTCGAAGTTGATACTCTTGGTGTGCCTGCGGTGAAAGACGGTATTTTGAGACCGGGAGAAGACTTTGCAGAGGTTGTTTTCGAGTGGGATCCGGTTGAGGGTGCTGAAGGATACGAAGTCTCTGAGGAGAATAAGTATTATTCAGAAAAGGAATACAGAGAACCTGAAACTGTCGAGATTGCCGATAATTCTTATGTTACCGGTGCTCAGGATTATTTCGATTTCAGAATAAGAGTAAGGGCATTTAAAGGCAACGGAGCCGAGATAGTTTATGGAGAATGGAGCTCTTTTGCCACAGGAAGTGCTTATGAAAAGCAGACAGTTTCAGTGGGCGGACCCTATGGAGAGATGTCTGTAGTTGTTCCGGAAGGGTGGACTGCGGAGACTTCTGCAGTGGATGATGGGAAGCTCACTTATGGTCTATACGGGTTGATACTAAAACCAAAATCTGCAGATGCAGGGCATATAGAGCTCTTTTGCTCAGACAGTTTTGGCGTTTGCGGAACAGGACTTTCACAGGAAGAGATTACATTAGCGGGATATACAGCGCATGTTGGCACATATGATGATCATGAACATTGGGACTTCATTACTTTTGGCGATGAGCGTCCGCAGATAGTTGCCCAGAGTATAGACTGCGATTCCTGGATAGGCCATATGTGGGAAGAGGCAGATACCATTTTGGATACGCTTAAGTTTGATACCAGCAGGACTGAAGGCGGAATAGGACAGTATATTTCAGATTCTGAAGTTGAAGCTATTGGAGTCATGATGAGTGTAAGCAATGTGACGACCTCAGGGCTGACTGTTCATTTCAGGCAATACGATGATAAGAATACTGGCGAGCTGATATATGGAGAAGACTACACGCTTGAGAAACTTGAAGGTGAGAAGTGGGAAGCGGTTCCGATGATAATTGATAACGGAGTTTTCACTGATATCGGCTACAATATTCCAAAGAATGGGGAAGCTGAGATTGAAACTAACTGGGAATGGCTTTACGGAAAGCTTGAACCTGGGACATATAAGATAACCAAGACAGTTTTGGATTCAGGAGCCAGCAAGCAGCGAAGGGGATAGTTTAAATCGGTATACTGTAAGCGCGCAGTTTTTGATTGCCGGATGAGGAATAAGGAGGGAAAAGATAGAAGTCGATAACATCAACGTAGTAATTGCCAACGGAATAAACAAATAATGTGTTGTGCAGGCCTCTGACTTTTTGAAGTCAGGGGCTTGATTTTTTGAGGGATGGTATTATAATAAGCGTTGCACACAATTAAATATAACAAAATATAAAATTGAAGATAGAGCGAAAAAGACTAGCTATTAAAGAAAGTCAGGAAGGAAACAGAAATGAACATTTACGATTTTACTGTAAAAGACAATAAGGGAAATGATGTATCACTTGCAGACTATAAAGGAAAGGTTCTGCTGGTGGTAAATACTGCGACAAAGTGTGGCCTGACACCTCAGTACGAAGGCCTTGAAGCTCTTTATGAAAAGTACCATGAGCAGGGATTTGAGATTCTTGATTTTCCCTGCAATCAGTTTGCATTCCAGGCACCGGGAAGTGCCGAGAAGATAGATAACTTCTGCAGATTGAGATATGATACGAAGTTTCCCCACTTTGAGAAGATCAAGGTGAATGGAAGAGATACAGCACCTCTTTACAAGTACCTTAAGGACCAGAAGCCCGGGAGAATCCAGTGGAATTTTGCAAAGTTCCTCATAGATAAGAATGGCAATGCCGTAGAGAGATTCGCTCCTTCGCAGAAACCGGAAACTCTTCAGCAAAGTATAGAGTCTTTGCTCTGATTTAAGGAGATGGCAGATGAGTAAAGTGGAAGTTCGTTATTGTTCAAGAACTAAATTTGGAAACACGAGAAGAATTGCCGAGGCGATAGCTGAAGTGGCTGGAACTAATGCTGTAAGTATTGACGATGAACCCAAACTCACAGAGAAGGCAGATGTTCTTTTCCTGGGCGGAGCTCCATATGCAAATATCATGGCGCCTGAACTCAGGCAGTATTCAGAGAATCTTGATCCTGCCATGGTGGGACGGATAGTTCTTTTCACAACATCTAACTGGTCCAGGAGAACAGTCGTTGCACTAAAGAAGATCTTTAAAGGCAAGGGAATCACTGTATCTGATGATTATTTCTATGCACATATGCTAAATATAGATGGTAAACTTGAAGCAGCAAAGAAGTTTGGCGCGGAGAACTGTTAAGAGAAAGGGGAGTTCACAATGGAATTCAAAGACGTAGTAAAGAACCGTTATTCATGCAAAAAGTACAGTGAGCGAAAGGTAGACAGGGCAAGACTTAATGAGATCCTTGAAGCAGGGCGCTTGGCTCCTACAGCCAAGAATCTTCAGGAGCAGCATATCTATGTTGTTGAGTCAAAAGAGAATCTGGCTAAGATCGATAAGGCAACACCTTGCCGTTATGGCGCTCCTACAGTACTTGTTGTAGCTTTTGATAAGAACAATGTATTTACATATCCGGGGGGTAAAAGAGATTCCGGAATTGAGGATGCTTCTATCGTGGCAACTCACCTTATCCTTGCTGCAGCAAACGAAGGAGTGGACAGCTGCTGGCTCAATTTCTTTGATCCCGAAGCACTGGCAAAAGACCTTGGCCTTCCGGAGAATGAAGAGATTCTGATGCTCCTGGACCTTGGCTATGCTGCAGAAGGAGCCGGACCACTTGATAATCACAGTAGTAGAAAAGGGTTATCAGAAACTGTAAGCTATATCTAAGCTTATACGCCATGTTTCGGTATAAATGCCGTTGCATGGCATTTTTTATACTACAAATATAATGACAACTAATCTTACCGGTGTTATTATTCGATATATAAGAGAGATAAGCGGAGCAGATAAGAGCTCCCGGAAAGGAAAAGAAAGAGACATGACAACAATGAATCGCAATTATTGCCTTTATAGTGAAAGTTATGAATCATCACTCCAGAGCAAATCAGAGTGGATGTTTAATTTCATGCGCTCATTTAAGGATAGGCAAATGCGAGATAATGTTGTTTTGGCAAAGAGCCGGATTGTATAGAGACCGGATCGGAAGCTTATAGATAAACATGTTTACGCACCGCTTACCTTAGATGACAAGGCAAGCGGTTTTTCTTTTGCCTAAAAATATGCAGAGTTGGCTCAATTGGTACAGCAGCGGGAGCGACGCAAAGCTAGTCCCCGTAGGGGAAAAACCGCCATCCTGAAAGGGTATCTGGGTTCGAATCCCAGGCTCTGCGCTAAAGATTCGTGGTGTAATTGGCAGCACAGCAGTCTCCAAAACTGTTAGTCCGGGTTCAAGTCCTGGCGGGTCTGTTTGGCTAAAGCCAGAAAGGAGTCAAAAATGACACAGAATATTCCAGCGATCAACATGGTCGCTACGGGACAGAGAATTACAGATTTAAGAGTGGCAGCCGGTATGTCTGTTAGGGATTTACAGGATGTGTTTGGATTTGCTACTCCACAGGCAATTTACAAGTGGCAGCATGGAACAGCTATGCCGACATTAGACAATTTAGTTGTATTGGCAGCTGTTTTCGGAGTTGCCATGGATGACATTATCGTAACTGATGGGGAATGGCTTTATTCATTAATCGCATGAACTGAATATAGATTAGCGGGCACAATAATGCCTGCACATGGTCCCATAGTCTAATGGTTCAGGACACTGGCCTTTCACGCCAGAGATACCGGGTTCGAGTCCCGTTGGGATCACTATGCCTCCTTAGTCTAAAGGTCAGGACATTGGCCTCTCAAGCCAGGGATGTTCGGTTCAAGTCCGACAGGAGGTATTATGGGTGGGTATGCCTAGAAGCGAGGGCAAGAGTCTGTAAAACTCCCACATTAGAAACACCGCAGGTGCAATTCCTGCTCCACCCACTTTAATATGCCGTGGTGGCCGAGTGGTAAGGCACCTGATTGCTAATCAGCGGTTTCCTTCACTGGAAGATAGGTTCGATCCCTATTCACGGCGCTGTGTCATCCGATGACACTATACAAACAGGTCCCGTAGGACGATAATACAAACAGAACAAAGATATGGAGCTTCAAAGAGCAGCAGAAAGTTAAGAGGATTTATTGTAAATGTACTACGTTACTATCAACAAGCAATTTAATAACAAACAGTTCATGCAGTTCTGCAAAAATCAGAAGTGCTTTGTTAGTTATGCAAATTGCAAGTTGGTGGAAAGTGGTCCTGGATATATCAAGTGATGGATGATCCGGAGCATTAAGAATAGATAAGGTCTATGAGATCTGTAGCCACTTAGCTTGCAAGAGTTAAGTGGTTTTTTAATGCGAAAAAAGGAGATTAAAAAGATGGATTATCCAGTAATTGATATCGAAGGAACAGGAATCAGGATCAGGGAACTGATCAGAGAGAGTGGACATTCAGTGCCAGAGGTTTCTGAGTACCTGGGAGCAAGTACATCCCTTGTCTATAGATACCTAAGAGGAGAAGTGCTTCCAAGCATCGACAGGATTGTAGCTCTTTCAGTTTACCTGGAAGTTCCGATTGATGACATAATTGCAGTCGATTAAGACTGCACAATGCGGCATGGGGTAATGGTAGCCTACAGGATTTTGGTTCCGGTAACCTTGGTTCGATTCCAAGTGCCGTAGTTAAGACATGGTAGCCAAGCTGGAAAGGCAGCGGACTGCAACTCCGCCATCGTGGGTTCGAATCCCACCTATGTCTCTTAGGGCTTGTAGCTCAAATGGTAGAGCGAGAGAGTGAAGATCTCTGCGTAGGCGGTTCGATACCGTCCGAGCCCATTATGCTTCCTTGGCAGAGCGGATATGCACCGGCCTTTTAAGCCGAGAGATGCGGGTTCAACCCCCGTGGGGAGCACTAAGCTGTTGTAGCTCAGTTGGAAGAGCAGCAGACTCTTAATCTGAAGGTCGTGGGTTCGAGGCCTACCAGCAGCACTAATGCGGTATAGCTCAATTGGTAGAGCGCCTGACTCTGACTCAGGGTGTTGCAGGTTCGAGTCCTGCTACCGTAAATAAGGCAATAATAGCATGCCAAAACAGCGAAGCAAGTATTGATGACCATTTTGCCCAAGTGGGCAAAATGGTTGAAGCGGGAGTGGTACCTAAATTAGTCGAAGATTATGAATTATCACGTTATGCATGCTAGAAATTATGATGTGTTTAAGAGAGTGATTCGTTAGAGGATTGTCAGAGAAGAGCGGTATTAGCTAGGCGGGCATAAGTAGACTAAAGAAGGGTAATAATACAGGACGGATGTAAATGATAATAGCATGGCAACATAAATATTGCTCGATAACATTATAAATGTTATCATTAAAGAAAAATGTTATCGAGGTGATATTATGCTGAAAAATATTTTAAAAAACACTTTTGGCATAAATTGTCATTTGGAGAAAACAAAACTTAATGGTCTGCCTTTTTACATGACTAATGGGAGAAAATTCTACAGAGCTGTCATGGGTGAGGCATCATTTTTGCTGGTTGAATTGACAGAAGGAGATAGATTTGGTTCTATAGCGCTCAAGAAACAACTTGTACAATATGAGGATAAGGTGGAAACCAATGTTGCTTTTTGTTTTGAAAATCTCACAAGGATTCAAAGAGATGCATTAATTTCTAAGGAAATCCCATTCGTTTCATTACCGGATCAGATTTACCTTCCTTTTCTTGGTGTTATGTTAAGTAATAGGTTTAGGAAGAAAAAGAATGTAGCTCTTGATAAGATGATGCCTGCAACGCAATGCCTGTTCCTTTATCTGCTATATCACAATGAAAAAGATTTCTTTATCAAGAAACAGGCTGCAGAAGATCTTGGACTGACTAAGACATCCATCACCAGAGCATCAGAACAATTAAAGCAGATGAGTCTTATCAGAGAAGAATATGCAGGAAAAGAAATTCGAATGATTCCTGAATTCCGAGGGCTTGAGTTTTATGAAGCGGCTAAAGAATATCTTATAAACCCGGTACAAAAGACCATCCATACGGATATTACGCAAAAGGGATTATTCATTGCAGGAGAAACTATGCTAAGCAGGCACAGTATGCTCGCTGCTCCCGGGGAAGACACATATGCTGTTTTTAAAGGCAGTGATATTGTTAATTACTTAAAAGAGATAGATACAAGATGGCAAGAAAATATTAAAACTAGTAAAGTAGAGCTCTGGAAATATGATCCGGGACTATTTGCAAATAACGGCGAAGTAGATCCGGTATCACTTGCCATGAGCCTGTCAGACAATGCGGATGAACGTGTTGAAGGCGAATTACAAAGCTTTTTGGAGGAGTATAAATGGTAGCGGGAATTGATTCTTTTAGAGATAAATTCAGAGGATTTGAAGATTGCTACACAGTCATTGGAGGAGCAGCCTGCGATATTCTTATGTCGGAGGCTGATATTGATTTCAGGCTGACCAAAGATATTGATATGATTCTGATCTTAGAGGATAAAAAGGAAGAGTTTGCAAAAACCTTTTGGGAATATATCAAGGAAGGCAAATACAAATGCGGCTGGAAAAACAGTGATAAAATGCATTTTTACAGATTCACTGAGCCGATTGATGGATATCCTGTGATGATAGAACTGTTTTCAAGAAAGCCTGGGTACAATCTTGAAGTCGAAGAATGGATTATACCAATTCATATAGATGATGATACTTCCAGTTTATCGGCAATTTTATTGAACGATGATTTTTATGATTTTATGTTAAAAGGGCGAAGAGTTGTTGATGGTATCAGTGTTTTAGGTGCTGATTATATAATTCCTTTTAAAATGTATGCCTGGGTTGATCTGAAGCGAAGAAAATCAAAAGGGAAACATGTTAATGAACGCGACTATAAAAAGCATAAGAACGATGTGTTCAGGCTTCTTCAGATAGTTGACCCTGAAGTAAACATAGAGACCGAAGGACTTGTTCGCGAGAGTATTGAAGCGTTTCTGACAGAAGTTGTATCTGAACCTGTAAGGACAAAGCAGCTTGGATTACAGATATCTATGGAGGATGCTTTAGAAATCCTTCGTTCAAAGTACTTATAAGAACAATAAATAGATAAGTGTATTAGATTTATTTCTTTTTACGATTAGATAATCACTTATTCTTTTTGAGGCTTCATCAGTTTGTGTGGGTTGAGTAGTAGCCTCGGCTACACACCCTATCCTTGTTCTGCTTGACTGCCAACAAGCTGATTGGATGCCCTGTGTCAAGGGTTTCCGCGAAGCGGCGCTTGCGCCCTTGATACAG
>NZ_JAGAYD010000026.1 GCF_017940685.1 Butyrivibrio sp.
AAAGGAGTTTTTCTATTGAATAACGCGCATTATCTCATCCGCAATGAGGTTCGCAACATAGAGCTTATAGTCGTATCTTGTGGGCTGCTTTGGAATGGTGACATGATGTGAATAGGTCTCTTTATACAGAACTGCAAAATAGACTTCTCCCGGGATACTGTCCCCATTATTTGGGTCAACATTACCCATTGTGCCAGTTACACCAATTGAGATTTCTGCATTGTAGGCCCTCATTGCTGCAACTGCCATAGCATAGGCCGTCTCATCGGAATACACCCCGTAAGATGCAATTATCCCGGCTGGAACCCCCTGCATAATCTTGGCCTCGTTACTGTAGGTGACAAATGCCCCTTTCATCACCGCCGAGGAGCCTTCTGTGTCAGTTAAAAGAGATGCTATAAGTCCTGAAGTGCAGCTCTCCATTGTG
This sequence comes from Butyrivibrio sp., assembly GCF_017940685.1. Classification (GTDB taxonomy): domain Bacteria; phylum Bacillota; class Clostridia; order Lachnospirales; family Lachnospiraceae; genus Butyrivibrio. The sequence goes on from NZ_JAGAYD010000026.1 coordinate 428, forward strand.
GTGATATGAAGACCTTTTTCGATCAGAGTCTTCGTGATGGTTTCATACTTTTTGGAAACTGTTTCCTGTAGCGATGTCATACCATATCCCCCTTGTTTGAGTCAATCTGTAACGTCCCCAGTGACTCTATTGTAGCACGTAAAAAAGCGGAAGTGCACTGCACTTCCGCCGATAAATCTCTTTTTCACGCCATGTCTTTTAGCATCTTCTCAGCTGCTGTGAGTCTTACGCAAACTGTAAATACATCCATAGCAAGACGAAGGTCATGGAGATTAGGGAATGTTGGAGCAATACGGATGTTGGAATCGTGAGGATCCTTTCCGTAAGGATATGTTGCTCCTGCCTTGGTCATTAAGACTCCGGCCTTCTTGGCTCTGTCAACTATTGCCTTAGCACAGCCCTCGGGAGCGTCAAAGCTGATAAAGTAACCTCCCTTTGGTTTGGTCCAGTCGCCGATTCCGCAAGGTGTAAGGTCTCTGTCAAGGATCTCCTCTACAGCCTCAAACTTAGGTCTGATGATGGCTGCATGTTTTTTCATGTGCTCCTTGATACCCTTGATGTCGCCAAAGAAGCGAACGTGACGAAGCTGGTTAACCTTGTCGTGACCGATGGTCTGGTATGTGAGCTGAGCCTTGATCTCCTCAAGGTTGTTAAGTGAAGTTGCAATAGCTGCAATTCCGCTGCCTGGGAAGGTGATCTTGGATGTTGATGAGAACTTGTAAACAAGGTCTGGGCTTCCAGCCTTTTTGCACTCTTCAAGGATCTCAATAAGGTAATCCTGCTGACCGTCATAGAGGTGATGAACGCCGTAAGCGTTATCCCAGAAAATACGGAAGTCTCTTGCTGCAGGACGGAGACGTGCAAAACGTCTTACGGTCTCATCTGAGTATGAGTAGCCCTGTGGGTTTGAATACTTTGGTACGCACCAGATTCCCTTGATGGACTCATCATCAGCAACAAGCTTCTCAACCTGGTCCATATCAGGTCCTTCAGGAGTCATATCAACAGGTATCATCTCTATTCCGAAGTACTCTGTAATAGCAAAATGTCTGTCATAGCCTGGAACAGGGCAAAGGAACTTAACCTTGTCCAGCTTGCACCATGGAGTATTACCCATGATTCCGTGGGTATAAGCCCTTGAAACTGTATCATACATAACGTTGAGAGAAGAATTACCGTAGATGATGATATTCTCAGGCTTGTTCTCCATCATGGCTCCAATAAGTACCTTAGCCTCATGGATACCATCAAGGACACCGTAATTACGGCAGTCAGTACCGTCTTCACAGGAAAGATCAGCTTCTGAATTAAGTGCGTCCATCATTCCCATGGACAGATCAAGCTGTTCTCTGCAGGGCTTACCTCTTGCCATGTTAAGAGAAAGTTCCATCTCCTGATATTTTTTGTACTCAGCCTTGAGCTTGACTATTTCCTGCTCAAGTTCCTGTCTGTTCATCTCAGCATACTTCTTGGCTTCACTCACTGCCTTTGGCATTTTCCATTACTCCTCTCATTTCACCACTTTAATCTGCAAAAACTTATTTTTTAAAGAATATACCTGTATACAATTAATTTCAAGCACCAAAATATGCAAGAACGAATACAAGTGGTGAATTCCAGTAAATGGTTATCTCATTTAGTGAGTAGCAAGCCACATCATCGAGATAGCATTTCATTGGAGGAGTATCCTTAGGAAGCTCAGATGCTTTCTCGTCCTGAAGCCCTCTGTTTGGTCCTCCGGAAACCAGTCCTGGCCATGGATCGTCAATGCCATCTACTGCCGTAGGACGAAGGTGTGGATTCTTGTATGCCTTTTCGCCGTAGCCCGTAACATAGCTTGTATCAACGCTGTTGCAGCCAAGAAGATAGTCAAGGCCTGCACAGATAACCTTTCTATACTCATCCTTGTGCTGCACAAACTTATCTGTCACAGCAAGGATCATCATGTACTTTTCTACTTCAAAATTGCTGCCCCAGATGTAATCTTCAGCAAGCATAGGAATTCCAAAGCCGTTTTCAGATGCCACATTAACAAGCCTGTCAGCTTCAGAAACATAGTGGGTCCTAAGCTCTTTTTCAAGGTCGCTGCCATCTCCTGCAAGGAGGATCGAAAGTGATCCAAGTCCTGCAACCTCAGCCCAGCCAAGGCATGTTAAGTAATCACCCTGGAAGCCAAAACCTGCATGCTTTTCGCCGTAGTCACCAGCTTTTCTCTTCTGGTCTACTGCATCATGGTAGTAGCTCTTTTCGCCAGTGGCCTCATAAAGAGAAGCTGCTGCCCAGTACCTGTTGGAGTAGTCCTCAGCCTCATCGTACTGGCCGGTATTGGAGCCTTCAGGGTTGTAAAAGAGAAGTGGCTTGGGATTAGCAAGGAGCCACTCATAAGCTCTTTTCGCTGCCTCTAAAAGAGAATCAGCATAAGCCTTGTCATATTCTTTATAGATCGTGTATGCCAGGGCAAATACCGCAGCAACGTCTGCAGTTGCCAAAGATGAAACAGCAAAGAGGAACAACTCGTTCTTGTCCTCTTCGGGCATGATAAACGGTGCATGATTGAAGGTTGTTACCTTGTGGTAAACTGCTCCGTCTTCTCTTTGCATCTTCTTAAGGAAATCCAGTTCCACCTTGACCTCGGAGAGGATATCAGGGTACTGGCCCTTTTCACAGTTTTCCTTTGGAATATTAAAGTCAATATCAAGAAGTCCCTTAAAGAACCTTACGCCGTATAGAATATGGGCAACAGCAACAGACCCGGCTGTTGAATATCTTCCGTAATCACCTGCATCGTGCCATCCGCCTGTGACATCTCTTTTCTCATCTGTTCCATATACCGTAGCAAGGCCCATATGGCATGGCTCATGGTAGTAATCCCCTGCATACTCTTTGGTCAGGGCATTGCCGCAGCGAAGGTAATAAAAGCACTTGCAGATGTCCTTCATGAGCCCGTCGTAGATATCTTCCTTAATATCAAAAGAAAGTGACGATGCATCACCTGCATTAACAGTAAACTTACCTTCTTTCTGAAACTCAGAAAAATCAGCCACAAAAGTCTCTTCGCCTGAAATCTTGTCTTTGCCAAATTCCTTAACATTTCCCGAAAAAACACATTCTCCGCCGGTAGTCCTTACCTCAAACCTCTCAGCGGGGAAATTGAGCACTGCCTTTTTAGGCGAATTCTTTGTAAATCCAACCTGGTTGATGTAAATGCTTTTCATGTAGCCGTCTCCTTTAGAAATGAAATTGGTGCTTTAAATATCATATCATAAGTTTTTCACCTGCATCACCAATCTGCAGACTCAGTTTTCATCTTTCTTAGTCAAAAGAACTACTGTCTCAATTCCTCTGGTAAAAGGGAACATGTCCACAGGAACTGCTCTGCGGGCCTTGTAGCCTTTCTTTTCAAATATCTTAAGGTCAACAGCCAGAGAGTCAGGGCTACAGGAAATATACACAACCTTCTTAGGGGAAAGAGTTTCTACTGCCTCGATAAACTCTGGTGTAGAGCCAGATCTTGGAGGATCCATGAACACAAGGTCCACCCTGTCCCCTGACTCTGCCATCTGCTGCATGAATATGGTTGCATCATTCTGATAAAAAGTGATGTTATCTATTTCGTTGATCCTGGCATTTAAAATGGCATCTTTGACTGCGTCTTTATTGAGCTCAACACTTATTACTTCTTTTACGTGGGGCGAAGCTATGATGCCAATAGTTCCAACACCGCTGTAGCAGTCAAGGGCAATCTCATCCCCCTTAAGATCTGCCATGTCGATGGCTGTTCTGTACAGGATTTCTGTCTGCACGGGATTTACCTGATAGAAAGACTTGGGACTTATCTTGAACTTCATGCCGCAGCAGATATCATAGATAAATCCAGGGCCATACATGGGTTTTTCCTTGTCTCCAAGGATCATGCTGGTCTGCTTGTCGTTGACGTTAAGAACAATAGTGGTGATCTCCGGATGCTCTTTTCTAAGGGCCTTAACGAAGTTGTTCTTGGATGGGAAAATAGGGGATACGGTAACAAGTACCACCATGATCTCCCCGGTGTTTTTGCCGATCCTTATAAGGACGTGGCGAAGTAGCCCGTAGCCGTTGTCCTCGTCAAAGGTCTTGATCTTGAAGGATTTTAGAAGCCCCCTGATGGTGGCAATAATGGCGTCGGCCTTCTGATCTTCTAAAAGACAGGACTCTACAGGAACAACCTCGTGGGTTCCCTCTCTGTAGATCCCAGACAAAGGATTGCCCTTGCGATCGTGAGTAAATACCGCATGGACCTTGCATCTGTAATGTTCAGGTTTCTCCATGCCAATAAATGCCTCAACCTTGCAGTAGGGCTCAAGAAGGTCAGCTACCTTTTTATGCTTCTTGCGAAGCTGGGTTTCATATGGTGTATCTATCATCTGGCAGGCGCCGCACTTTTTAAACACCGGACAGCGGCTCACAGATCTTGTTAGCTGCTGTTTCTTTGGCGCAGGCTTTTTCCCTGGTGCCCTCTTATTTGTACTTTTATTAGCTGTAACCTTTTTCTCAGCCATATAATCTCCTATCCTTTGCGAAAAAACGAGCAGGAGACATCGATCCCCTGCTCTATGTAGTGTCACATTCACCTGGAGCTATCCGCTCCCTGGGTATTACTCTTCCTCGTCCAAGTCCTCTACCTTGTTCTCGAACTTAAGCTCTGGCATCTCAAGGCCTGTTTCCTCTCCTGTAACTGCCTCGGATCTGCGACGGATGCGCTCAGTGTTCTTGACCTCTCCGTAGTCCTTGAACTTGATACCCTCTATACCCTGGGCCAGCTCTCTCGCTCTTGCGATCTCGCCCTTGTTGATCTTGAAGGTACATACTATCTTGCTGCCGCTTCTGTCAAAGAGGCGCTGGAGGATCGACTTGTCCTGCCACTCGATAAAATATGAGATCCTGTGTGCAAGAAACCTCTCTTCAAGCTGCTTCTTACTGTCTACACTGTAAACCCTGCAGAAAGGAACCTCATTGTTAAATACCTGATTGTTCTGAATAATTGATGACATAACTACCTCACAAAAACTTTTGTCAATTACCAATTATAAACTAGAGGTGCAATTCTTTCAACAAGAGTTGACCAGTTACAGTTACAGTAACATGTTATGCAGCATCCATGATATAATCTTTTCATGTATGCAAGAAGCCAAGGAGTCAAAAGATGTTTGAATTTGAAAAAGTCATGCCACAGGATGCAGGCATAGATCCAGATAAGATAAAGAAAGTTCTTGAGCGTTTAGATAAAAGAAATATCCCAATGCACAGCCTGCTCATCTTAAAAGATGGCAGGCTTGTTTTCGAAAAGTATTACGCACCATATGAAAAAGATACCCTTCACAGGATGTTTTCCATAAGCAAGAGTTTTACTGCGGCGGCGATAGCTCTTTTGACCATGGAGGGGAAAATAGGGCTTGATGATCCTATTTGTGACTACTTCCCGGAGTATGTCACTGCGGATACCCACCCCTACATCAAGATGATGACCATCCGCAACATGCTTCAGATGCGGACCTGTCACGCCTCCACCACCTACAAGGTCAATATGAAAGACGACTGGGTAAAGAGCTTTTTTATCGTGCCTCCTACCCACAAGCCAGGAACCGTATTCCACTATGATACGTCTTCTGCCCATGTATTGTGTGCTCTGGTGGAGAAATTATCAGGCACCGATATGCTTAGCTACATGAAGGAACGCATGCTTAAATACGTGGATTTCAGCGCTGATTCATATATGGTGAAGGACCCGTTTGGCGTATCCATCGGAGGCTCCGGCCTTATGGCGACACCAATGGACGTCCTTAAGTTTTTGTACATCTTAAGTAAGAAGGGCCGCATTGTTTGTAATGACGGAGAGGAAAGATCTCTTTTGCCGGAAGAATTTGTCAAAGAGGCCACATCCAATATCTCAGATACCTTTGTTACAGGTCCTGTTCCCAGCGAGATGCAGGGCTACGGAATGCAGATCTGGCAAAATGAAAAGGGCGGCTTTGTCCTATACGGTATGGGCGGCCAGCTTGGAATCAGCCTTCCTGACAGAAAACTTCTTATCATGACAACCGCTGATACCCAGGGAATTGCCGGGGGAAATCAGGTTATATATGATGCGATCTATGAGAATCTGCTGGGGGATGAGGATGAGCTTCGCCATGGATACGATGTCGCAGATGATGGCGCAAGATCCGCATCAGGTGTCACAAAAGACAGTGCCCAAGCCTACGAAGATCTGCTGGACTACGCTGACACTTTAAGGATTGCCGCTCCAAGACTTCCTGAGAGCTATGGAATTACTAATATTCCAAGCCACAGCAATGAAGGCTTTGCAGATCATACTAGTTTTGAATATCAACTAGATCCCAACAAATCTGGTTTTGATAAACTTTCAATCACTTTGGATGAGAAAGGTCCATGCTCTATTTCCTTTAAGCAGGGCAATGTATCTCACACCATCACCTTTGGTATCGGAAGTATGTGTGAAGGTACCTCACCAATATATAATGACAAGTACACCGCCGGTGCCATGTGGAGCCGGGAAAACGTCCTCTATATCAAGGTTCACCTTATTGGCGAGTGTGTAGGAAGCATCCACTTCCAGCTCTTCTTTGATCCCGGAGAAGTCACCGTATTTATGCGCAAGATCGAGGAGACCTACTACCAGGAATTTGAAGGTCACCTCCAAGGACACCTGATATAACCGTTCATGTTTCCAGTACAGTGAAGACAAATTCCACCTAATGGCGTATTTGTCTTCACTGCCATAGCTACACTGTTCTTAATGCAGGAAGTCTTGTATTTTCTTTTTCAAGATTTTCATGTCGAGGGGCCTGTCCTTTGTTTCCATCGTGATCACGAGATTATCACCAAGGACAATTCCCACCTCCTCATAGTCCATTATCTTGAAGAAATTTCTTGTTGCATAATCCTCTTTTTCTACAAGCCCAAGGTGTTCAATGTATATTGTCTTGTTTTTCATAAGGTTAAGCGCAGCAAAGTCTGGATAGGCCGAGCTTCCGTCCTTAAGTATCACTCGTGGTTCACAAACATAAGGTATACCTTCTGTCAGAAGGTAATCTGCAATCATCTTTTCTGATTTGGATCGCACTGTCTCATCTTTCATTGTTAAAAATTCATGTTTGATCTCATATGTATTCCTCCCCCCAGGATGATTCTTATACCATTCATCAATTATCATTTCCCTTGATGGTTTAATGGGATCGACAAGTTTTTTCCTTCCATCCGGAAGCTTTATATATAGCTGTTCAATCAAGCCTACATCATACACTTTATTGAATTTTTCAAGGCGCCTTATCATATGCTTCAGTTCTCTATGAACCTTCTCGTCATAATCTCTTTGAACAAGCATCTTTATTTTACTCATTTCATATTTTGGAATGTAATGCTCTTTTTCCTCCCCCTCTTTTCTGAAATGATACTGGATTGAACCATTACTTTTGCTTACTCTTATATTTCCATTTTCAAGTCCCTTAAAACTCTTTAGTCTGTTAGCCGCTTTTTTCTCAAGATTCTTCAGCTCAGAAAGCTGATTTTCTAATTCATTTTTGTAGTTTATCATTCTACTCCTCTTCATCAATCATGCTGCAATTTGGTTATTATGTGCTTTTTGCAATTACGTCTTTTTTACAATTAATCAACTTTCAGATATGTGAAAATATTAACAATACGTCTTGATTCCTTTTCTACCTAATCAAGACTTAACATTCACTATCATGATCAATAAATGAATTGTTCCGGGCTTGCTATTTTACAGCTTCTTCTCGGAAAATCTCGTATCAGACGTAAATCAAGCTCCCTGCTCAACACCATCTTTCATTTGAACTTAATTTGCTACTACTTTTTTTACATTTCATGGAATTCAGACGTAGTCACAGATTTGGACTATATCTCTTTTGAACAATTAGATATTTCAGACGTAAATTCCCCTAAAATGGATATATTATCCACAAGATGTAATATTACATTACGCCTCTGAAAAAGTAAAGAATCTTTATTCCAACCACTCACACACTCCAAAACCTCACTAAGTGGCATCATTTCTCTTATCCCTACCCGCCCCAATAAAAAAGCCGCGAGCATGCTCGCGGCCTATCATCAATATAAATTTGTACGAAGCTGATATATCAAAGTCCCATATATACTCCCGGGATATCATCTTCTGTGAGGTGGAAGTCTCCACGACCTTCTTCGCGCTCTGCTGTCTCCATCTTAACGACATTGACATATCCATCGTTGATCATATCGATCATGTAAACTACGATGTTTGGATCAAACTGGGTTGCTGCGCCTTGCTGGATCTCTTCGATGATCTCGTCCTTGTTAAGGTGTCTTCGGTAGACTCTGTTACTGGACATGGCGTCGTAGGAATCTGCAACACCAACAATTCTTGCATAAAGAGGAATCGCCTCTCCCTTAAGTCCCTCAGGATAGCCCTTGCCATCATATCTCTCGTGGTGATAAAGAGCTGTCTCTCT
>NZ_JAGAYD010000027.1 GCF_017940685.1 Butyrivibrio sp.
GCATCTGATGATGCAAGGCAGGCACGAAGGTTACCCTCAATTACGTTGTCAACATATGTAAAGTCTCTTGACTGCTTGCCATCGCCATTGATCGTTGGAGTCTCGCCGTGCATGAGCTGACGAAGGAACTTAGGAATAACAGCTGCATATGCGCCGTTAGGATCCTGGCGTCTTCCAAATACGTTAAAGTATCTAAGGCCATAGGTATCAAGGCCGTAGAGCTTTTTATAAAGCTTACCGTACTCCTCATCAGTTTTCTTGGTGAGGGCGTAAGGTGAAAGAACGTTGCCCTCCTGTCCTTCCTTTTTAGGGAGAACAGTAGAATCTCCATAAACTGAAGAGCTTGAAGCATAGACGAACTTCTTAACGCCGTTCTGTCTTGATGCTTCCATCATGTTAAGAGTTCCTCTGATATTGATCTCCTCGTACAAAAGAGGCATCTCAATACTTCTGGGAACAGAGCCCCATGCTGCCTCGTTGAGAACATAATCTACTCCCTTGGTAGCTTCCATGCAGGCATCAAGGTCTCTTATGTCCTTCTCAAGGAAGGTGAACCTTGGGTTCTCCATGAAAGGCTTGATATTCTCTATATGTCCTGTTGAAAGGTTGTCCATGCAGCGAACTGTGTAGCCCATATCAAGAAGGGCTTCGCAGATGTTTGAACCGATGAATCCTGCACCGCCTGTTACAAGGAACACGCTGCCATCTGGAAACTTTAAATCTTTAAATCCCATTTTTTACTCCTATATCATTAAGTGCTCTCAGTCACAGTCTCCAGTAATCATACTCAGGAGCTGTATAATCGTTTATATCATAGATGCCCTTAAGGTCCATGAATACCTTGGTCTTATGAGCAGGGTTAAAGAACTTTGCAATGTCAGCTGGCTTGTAATCCTTGAAGTCTTCATGAGCAACAGCCATGATGACTGCATCCATGTCCTTAACAGAATCCATTGTATCAAACTCGATTCCATAGAGGCGCCTTGCTTCATCTGAATCAGCCTGAGGATCTACAACTATAGGTGTGATGCCATACTCTTTAAGCTCATTGTAGATATCGATAACCTTGGTGTTACGGGTATCAGGGCAGTTCTCCTTGAAGGTGAAACCAAGGATCGCTATCTTGGCATTCTTAACTGCGATATCATTGGCAATAAGTCTCTTAACAAGGGACTCTGCAATATACTTACCCATGTCATCGTTGATGCGACGACCTGAAAGAATGATCTGTGAATGGTAACCAAGCTCCTCAGCCTTGTATGTAAGGTAATAAGGATCAACACCGATGCAGTGACCACCTACAAGACCTGGGAAGAACTTAAGGAAGTTCCACTTGGTACCTGCTGCCTCAAGAACGCTCTTGGTGTCAATTCCCATCTTGTGGAAGATCATTGAAAGCTCGTTCATGAAAGCGATGTTGATATCGCGCTGTGAGTTCTCGATAACCTTGGCAGCTTCAGCAACCTTGATGGACTGAGCCTTATAAACACCAGCAAGAGCAACAAGGCTGTAAACCTTGGCTACTGTATCCAGTGTCTCTTCATCCATACCAGATACGATCTTGGTGATGGTATCAAGTCTGTGAACCTTGTCACCTGGGTTGATACGCTCTGGTGAATATCCAACCTTGAAATCAACGCCGCACTTAAGACCTGACTCCTGCTCAAGGATAGGAACGCAGATATCCTCTGTTACACCAGGGTAAACAGTTGACTCATATACAACTACAGAACCCTTTGTGAGGTACTTACCAAGAGTGTGGCTTGCTCCCTCAACAGGTGAAAGATCAGGTGTATGATCGTCGTTAACAGGTGTTGGAACTGCTACTACGTGGAACTTACACTCACGGAGCTTTTCTGGGTCTGCAGTAAATTCTACAGTTGTCTCCTTGATAGCATCGTTTCCAACTTCCCTTGTTGGATCAATTCCCTTCTTATAAAGCTCAACCTTCTGAGCATTGAAATCATAGCCTACTACCTTGATCTTCTTGGCATAAGCTACTGCTATAGGCATTCCTACGTAACCAAGTCCTACCAGTGAAAGCTTTTCTTCTCCGGCAAGAAGCTTCTCATAAAGATCCATTTTATTTCCTCCAAAAAAGATATTTACTAATCTGCTTATTTTTACACTAATACTTAAATATTATACTACTTATGTCAAACTGATAAGTTCGTGCCTGTATTTATCTATTATGATATTCCTGTCAAAATGCTGCTCTACGTGACTTCTTGCAGCTTTTCCCATTTCTTTCCTCTCATTGGTGGTCAGAGAAAGGATATGCTCAAGCTCTTTTACCAACAGATCAACGCTTTGTGGTGCAAATAAAAAGCCACTCTCTCCCTCCAGGACAGCTTCCTTACAGCCGTTTATATCACTTGCCAGTACCGGTCTTCCACAGGCAGCTGCCTCTAAAAGCACATTACTAAGGCCCTCATGATATGAAGGATGAACAACAATATGGCATTTTGTCATAACCTCTTCCACATTGTCGATGTGTCCGTAGTACTTAAGAAGTCCCTCTTTCACAAGACCAGTGATCATTGGCTCGTATTTCTGCCTCTCATCCTCCTCGTATTCACCCACCAGCTCGAAGTGGACATCAGGATGCTTTAAAGAAATCTCTTTTGCAGCCTTCAAATACTCCTCTATTCCCTTGTCCCTCATTATCCTAAGGACGGCAAGAACGCGGATCCCATCACCCTCGGAAGGATACTCTCTGAATGGATGCTGCAAAAGATTGACCCCGGATCCCGGAAGCAGGTCTGCATTATTCCTGGCTATTCCACGATCCTGACAAACTTTTTTGTTTCTCTCATTCTGGAAAAAGACCTTTTTGGCCTTCTTGGTAGATATCCTATACATCGAAACCAAAACCCTGCTTACAAGTCCGCCATTTTCGATGGCTTTTCCAAGACCTGTGACATTGCAGATATATGGAATACGCCTGATCCTTGCAGCCATAGCGCCATAGATGTTTGGCTTGATCGTATATGTAAGTATTACATTGGGTTTATAACTCTTAATAAAGCCCAGATATGTCCTAAACAGTTTAAAATCCCTTACGGGGTTCATACCATGCCTGTCAAGAGAAGTCTCGATCACGTTCCACCCAAGATTCCTGAGTTTGTCGCAGTTCTCATCGGGAGGAACCGATATGTAGACATCATGCCCGTCATCTATGAAGGCCTGTATCAGCTCTTTTCGAAAAAGAAAAAGCCCGTTTGCATAGTTAGATAATACCAGAATACGCATTATCAGATCTCCTTCATCCTGCCTTCAAGATTTGAAAGAGTATCGATCACAACACTGTCGTACATCATCATTACGACATCTTCATCATATTCACCAATGCATGACGCATTCTCTTTTTTGTCCACCACGTTGTTGTATATAAAGCTGATGAAGTCAACACCTGCACCATAGGCATGAAGGTATGCACCGCCAAACCTTGGATTTATCTCAGACAGGAAGTACTGTCCATCCTGATAAAAGAGATCCATATCCAAAGGACCATTAAACTTGAACGCCTTAAGAGCATTTGTCACAAAATCAAACAGCGCCTGATCCTTAAATGAAATGGTCTTGTTTGCACCGCCTATGGTTGTGGAAATCTTCTTCTTTGAAAAGACAGCAACAGTCTCATGGCTTACAGTATCCACATAAATATCTGCATCCATATCTTTTCCTGTCATAAGTTCCTGAATGATAAGGGAGCTATCCCTGCTAACAAGCTCTTCAAGAAGCTCATAGCTTTCTACCCTTCTTGCACCAACGCTTCCACTTCCAGTCCTGGGTTTAACAAAAACAGGGAAATCAATCTCTTTATTGTCAAAAGCAGTTTTAAACTCATCAAGGCTTCCGAAGGTTCTTACGGTGTTTATGCCTTTCTGACTCAGATACTTATACATCTCATACTTGTCAAAACAAAGCTTTGCCGTTTCAAGGTAGGGCGCCAGTACTTCAACTCCAAGCTCCTTAAACTCATCTCTATGCTCGGCAAGGATTGCTATCTCAGGATCGATCAAAGTCGTAACTGCATCAATCTTTTCCTTTTTGCAGATATCAAGGATCATAGGAATATAATCCTTGTCTGTGATAAGAGGTACCTTGTAGCTTACATCTGCAAAAGCCACTGCTGGTGCGTAGTAGCTGTTGTCAGTAACCACTATCTTAACTTTATCGCCAAGTGTATTCCTAAAATCCTTAAGTAGTTCGCAGCGTCTTCCCACACTACAAAACAGAATATTCATAACAAATCACTCCTTTGGCTTTGTTCCCGTGAATGCCTCCATTGTGGCATCATTTTCACTGTTTATACCACTGCGGTCAAAAACCACTGCCACAGTCTTAAATAGTATTTTCAGATCCAGTAAAAAAGAAATGTTGTTGACATAATATACATCTTTTTCAAACTTATCTTCCCAGCTAAGAAGGTTTCTTCCGTTGACCTGCGCCCATCCTGTAAGGCCTGGCCTCACATCGTGGCGATGGTGCTGCTCCTCGTTGTATAAGGGCAGATACTTAACAAGAAGAGGCCTTGGTCCTATAAAACTCATATCTCCCTTCAGGATGTTGATAAACTCCGGAAGCTCATCAAGACTTGTGGACCTGAGCTTCTTTCCAAAAGAAGTAAGCCTTACTTCATCAGGAAGAAGGTTTCCGTCTTTGTCCCTTGCATCTGTCATGGTCCTGAACTTATACATGTTAAAGATCTTTTCATCCTTACCAGGTCTTGGCTGTTTAAACAGCACAGGACTTCCGAGCTTTACCCGGACAAGGACTGCAAGGATCAGATAGAGCCAGCAGAACAGCACAAGGATCATCAGTGATATTAAGATGTCTAAGAATCTTTTTACAAACTTCTTGTACATAAACCTTTAGCACTTTACTCAAAACATTTCTTGATAGCTGCGATGATGACATCCTGCTGCTCTTTAGTCATCTTGTTGTCACTTGGAAGGCAAAGGCCTCTTTCAAAAATATCCATGCCCACATCAGGCACTGTTCCTTCATCTATGTATGCATTGCTCCTTGCCCTTCCGTTTCCACTATCTGTAACAAAAGGATTCATTCTGTAAATCGGCTGCATATGCATAGGCTTCCAGATAGGCCTTCCCTCTGCGTTGAGGGCTGCAATAGCGTCAAGAATTTCTGTTGGGCAGCTCTTGCCCGGCTCAGACTTATATAAAACATCCTTCTCGCCCCTTACCTGTTTGCACATTGCATCTTTATCAATGAGCAAACATGAAAGCCAGAAATTAGGCTCACTGTTTTTCTCATCATACGGATTCATCTGAACAGGAAGATCTTTAAAGGCCTCCTTGTACCGCATGTAAATAGCTTTCTTCTGAGCTATATGCTCCTCAAGATGAAGGATCTGCCCTCTTACGATACCTGCGATGATGTTACTCATGCGATAGTTGTATCCCAATTCTTCGTGCTGATACCAGGGTGCATCTTCTCTGGCCTGAGTAGACCACTTGCGGACCTTGTGGGCATCCTCTTCAGAATTTGTAATGAACATTCCACCTGAAGAGCCTGTTATTATCTTATTTCCATTAAAAGATATAATGCTGTAATCTCCGAAGTTTCCAGTCTGTCTGCCCTTGTAGGTTGCTCCCAAAGACTCTGCGGCATCCTCAACAATAAGAGCGCCATGCTTATCACAGATCGCCCTTATCTCATCTGCCTTGCCAGGAGTTCCATACAGGTGCGCAATAACAAGGAGCTTAACTTCCGGATATATCTCAAACGCCTTCTCAAGAGCCTTAGGGCTCATGTTCCAGGTATCATACTCTGTGTCGATAAATACTGCTTCTCCGCCCTCATATGCAATAGGATTGACCGTTGCATCAAAAGTCATGTCGGAGCAGAAGACTTTTTTACCTTCAAGGGTGCCATGTCCAACTTTGGGCTGACCATAAAGTCTTTCTCCAGCAAGCCTGATAGCAAGGTGAAGAGCTGCAGTACCAGAAGAAAGAGCTACTGCGTCCTTGCAGCCGATCTTTTCAGCGATCATCTTTTCAGATTCATTAATATTTGCTCCAACTGTAGAAATCCAGTTAGTCTCAAAAGCTTCTCTAATATACTCCAGTTCTTCACCGTGCATTGATGGTGATGAAAGATATACTTTTTTCTCAAAAGGTTTAATTTCCATTGATATCCTCCGCGGTCTTCTGAAGGGCCTCTTTTCTCTCTCTTGTCATTGTATATCTGTGAACATCAGGATGATAGGTTTCAACGATCTCTTTTACCATATCACGAATCTTGGGAGATTCTTCTTTGGCAGCCTCATTGAGCTTTTCAAGCTGTGAAAAGAATCTCATCTCATCCATCTCGATTGGCTTACCGATATGGATCATCTTGTTGGCTGTATCCTGAAGTCCTTCCTCGTCCATGAGCATCTCTTCGTAGAGCTTCTCTCCAGGGCGAAGACCAGTAAACTCAATTCTTATATCCTCTCCAACTTTGTAGCCAGAGAGCTTAATAAGGTTCTCAGCAAGGTCTAAGATCTTAACCGGCTCTCCCATATCAAGGACAAAGATCTCACCGCCCTTGGCAAAGGCTCCTGCCTGAAGTACCAGTGATACTGCCTCTGTGATAGTCATAAAGTATCTGATGATGTTAGGATCTGTAACTGTAACAGGTCCGCCGGCAGCTATCTGCTTTTTGAAAAGAGGTATAACTGAGCCGTTGGATCCAAGAACATTACCAAATCTTACAGCCACAAACTCCGTGTCATAGTGCTTGTTGAAGGTCTGGATGATCATCTCGCAGATTCTCTTGCTGGCGCCCATGATGTTTGTGGGGTTAACAGCCTTATCTGTGGATATCATTACAAACTTCTTGCAGCCATTGTTAGCTGCTGCCATGGCAGTTTTCCAGGTACCAAATACATTGTTCTTGATAGCCTCGTTGGGGCTGTCCTCCATGAGAGGTACGTGTTTGTGAGCTGCCGCATGGTAGACAATATCAGGCTTGTACTTTTCAAAGATACTGTTGATGCGAACTGTATTTCTGACAGATGCTATGAGTACCACAAGGTCCATATCAGGGTACTTGTACTTAAGCTCCTGCTGGATCTCGTAGGCGTTGTTTTCGTAAATATCAAGGATTATAAGGCGCTTAGGATTGTGTCCTGCTATCTGTCTGCAGAGCTCTGAACCTATGGATCCGCCCCCACCTGTCACAAGGATCGTCTTGCCACTTACATATCCTGCAATAGAATCAAGGTCAACAGTTATTGGATCTCTTCCAAGAAGATCCTCAACCTCAACGTCACGAAGACGGGATACGTTTACTTCGCCGTTTACAAGCTGGTACATTCCAGGAAGGGAACGTAGCTTGCAGTTAGTGTTCTTACAGATATCCAGGATCTTTTTAAGCTCCTGCCTTGATACTGAAGGGATTGCAACTATGATCTCATCGATATCATAAAGGTCTGCGCACTCAACGATCTTATCTCTTCCGCCAACAACGCGGATTCCCTGGATGTATTTTCCCCACTTGTTGGTGTCATCATCAATGATGCACTTGATGGACATTGTGGAGTAATTGCTGGTTATGATGTCCTTGATGATGATGTTGGCAGCTTCGCCAGCTCCAATTATCATCACAGCCTTACTGTTGTTCTTGTTTACTGCCTGATGCTTCTTACTTCTAAAGAATCTGTAAGAAAATCTGCTGACAAAGATGGCTGTTATCAGAATAAAGGTGTACAGGAAATAATAACTCTGAGGAACAGCCTGCTCGTAGGATTTAAAAAACTGAAGGCCTATCGCATTTGTAACCCCTGAGATAACACAGGCCATGACCAGATTTTGCATCTCTCTTTCACCTGCGTAAGCCCAGAGACTGTCGTAGAGCTTAAACAGGTAAAACACCAGCAGAGTAATGATGATATTTATTGGAAGAAAGGCTGTGATCGAATCCATGTAGTAATCAGGCACTTCACGGATCACAAACTCATATCTCATGAGGATAGCAACAAAGCTTGCCACCGTAATACTTAGTATGTCATAAAATATAAGCCCGGTTCTTCTATATAGTTTTGCAAAGTTAAATGGTTCTTTTTTCTTATTCATTTCCTTGTGCCTTAAATGTTAATGGAGCAATTGAGAGCATAAGTGCCACTGTCATTGGATTGCAGTAGTGGAATACCCACTCGGTAAGGCCTGCAACTGCAAAGCCGATTATAACTGCACAGGTAATAAGAGACAGCATCTCTTTTTTCCTGTTTCTTGTAAAGTACATAAGTGATGAAACAAGGGCTGTCACCATCATGATGATAAAGCAGATACCTCCCACGATTCCGTGATCGTATGCCACCTGGATAAAGGTGTTGTGGGCGTGAACAGCGATCTCACCATTTGGAAGCATGGTTCCCATCTCTTCATGACCGTAGGTGTTTAGTTCACTAAGGTATGCCTTAAAGATAGTGATACGACCGTTGGAGATAACATCAAGCACGTTGTCATAATCGACATAATCAGCCATTTCCTCAAGAAGCATATAGTACTCAGCTCTTGTAAAGCCAGCTGCCGCAAGGAGATTATCTGCCTCTTTCTCATTGCTGTCATTAAATCCGTAGCCATCCTCATAGTATTCACTATCCGGATTCTGGAAGCTGTCCTCATAAGGAAATCCATAGGTATCGTAAATAGGCACTCCATCCTTTGTGTAGTTGTTGCTGTCGATAGGATATTCGTAGGAACCGACATCCATACCAAGGATCTTGGCTTCAAAAAGATTAGCAAATCTCTCAACGCACATGAAGTTCGTGTTGTCCCAGTCTGCTCCACCTCTGACAAACTCATCAGTATCGTCTATAGGATAGATCACAGGGTCTGCAACCATGGTAGGGATTATCCTCTGCAGAGTAAAAGCCGCAGGGAAACACAAAACCAGTGACAGCGCAAAAATGCCAATGATCTTAAGAAGGTGCCTTGCATAGTAAGCTGCAACCACGCAGAGAACCAGAAATGTTGCCGCACATATAGCAAGATAGCCTGTTCTTGAAACAGTAAATATCGCATAGGACATGATAAATCCGAAAAGAACTATCTCTTTCCATGCAATGACTACCATATCCTTAAGGCTGCTGCCCTTAGGAAGGGATACGATCTTAACCACCAAAAGAACTGTTGCCACAGCCCCCATAAAGGTAAAGTACTCAGCTGTTACAGTAACTGTGTGGAAGATAAATCCAAATCTTCCAAGAATGTATCCTGCAAAATATCTGTGGGTGAGACTAAAGATCATTGAGATGCCATAGTTAAGCATCAGTCCACCTGCCAGAATATTGTAGTAATCCTTTTTCTTGTCCCACACTGCAAGTCTTATAAAGAAGCAGGTGAACAGTAAAACCAGATAAATGCCCCACTGCCTTGTGTTTCTAAGAACAATGATAGTTACAAAAAATACTGCAAGGATTATGCCAAACACACTGGGCCTTGCTGATATTTTTTTCTTCTTTATAGCAAGTACAATGAGCCTTATAAAATTCAAAGCTAAAAGGCCAGCTAAGATAACAATGATAATGCTG
Organism: Butyrivibrio sp.; assembly: GCF_017940685.1. GTDB lineage: Bacteria > Bacillota > Clostridia > Lachnospirales > Lachnospiraceae > Butyrivibrio. The sequence goes on from NZ_JAGAYD010000027.1 coordinate 9,545, forward strand.
CACTTAAGTACCAGGTTGTTTAGGTCAAACTCTTTTTCAGTGTCAGCCATCTTGTTTACATTGTAGTAATGTATTCCGTAAATGCCTGATCCAACAACCCAGATAAGGTTGTAGATATTCAGTGACTCGCTGATCTTGAAGGTCAGGATAATGGCAATAAGGAGCCATATTGTCATGTGCTTTTCAGAAATAGTGTGGTAGATGTCATACAGACCATTCATGTAGTCTGACGCATACCACAGTCCCATGGCTATTGAAAACATCATGAGCACATACTGAAGTCTGTCCTCATTCTTTAAATCCTGCCAGAAGGATACGCCTATGTCATGAGTCACAACCTTGTGATTTATGGCATAGAATGTAATAGCTGCGCTGACAATAAGTCCGATCTCATAGAAGATGATGTCAACAGGTCTTGAATCAAAGACCTTGAGCGGAAATACCATCACCATAAGCACAAGGAATATAACAGCTGCCACAGGGTTTGCCACAACTCTTAAAACCTTTTCCACTGTAAGAATGCTGTTCTTTTCAGGATTCTTTTTAAAGAAAATGTCAGTGCATATACAGATAAGAGCTGCCACAAAGGCTATTCCCAATATCCAGATAAGTGACAGTGACTTGGACATTGGTATACGGTAGTTGTATCTTGCTGCCAGATGGCGTCCCTCCACCGGCTGATAATTCTCATAGAAATTTCCAAGGTAGGATTCAGCGCTCTTTACGTCCTCAAGGCCAACAAGATACCTGGAACGCACAGTCTCCATGTTGATGGAATAGCTCTTTCCAACCTCAACATTAACTTCCATCGGAATGTTGATATATCCTGGGATTGTCTGACCATCTGTGTCAACAAAGGTCCTAAAGACGCAGATGCCATTTTCGTCATAAAGCTTGGCGCCTATGTATCTGCCAAGGGACATCTCAGTAATATAAACATCCACTGAGCTAAGCCTCTCGTACTGGGTCACAAACTCCTGAAGGTTGGTCTGGTACTCAAGGTGCACCAGTTGTGAATCCGTTGTGAGGTCTCCCCCACCTGGCGCCTGCCAAAGGCTCGAGTAAAGCCTTGCAGGAAAAACTGTCAGTATTCCTATTAATGCAAAAATAAGCACAACAGCCTTAATGGCTGTGCTTTTGCTGATCACTTTTCTCATATATTTTCCCTTTTAATTATGTAACTGTGCACAGAAAGTGCATCATAGTATGATAACACACCTTAAGGTCTTAATCAAACAGCCCCATGCCCCTTAACTGCCCCGCCAGTCACCGTCAGAAGCGGGAGGCAGGTCCACAGATACAGCACATATCTTATGAGGTATGTTGGTCCCAAAAGCACCGTGCAGAAAGTCAGCACCATTGGAAGAAATGGCAGCACCCTCGAAAACTTCTTTTTAGACAACCTGTAGGCAAATACATACATGTAGATAAACAGATAAAGTCCCGGCGAAAAGAAAAGGTGCAAAACTGTAGCATCCTTCTGGAAGCTTCCGATGGAGATATATCTGTATAGCTTATCTATGGCCGGGATAAGGCTCTTTCTCTCCCCGGGAGGCTCCACCTCATATCCAAAGTATGAGCTCTCATCATAGGTAAAGGTATAAACCGTATTGCCCTTATAAACGTTGATCACTGCTGGCGGATAGTAATAGCCATAGCTTGTGAGCATCCAGGCATTTACATAGGCAAGAGGATGTTCCTTAAAGACCTTAAACCACACCTTCCAAAAGCTCTTACTGTCCTTTTCGTAGAGCTCGTTGTCAAAATCCACCTTTACAAGATCCGCAACTCTTGGTGTGTACTTATCAAGGTTTTCCTTGTGAATATAGCTTTCTATAACTGCCTTATCTTCAGCTGAAAGGCTGTCTCCATCATAGGAGTAAACCCTTGCAAGCTGCATGATAGGTACAGTGAGCATCTCCTGATGGTGCGTAACCTCTGAGCTGAAGACTCCGGAAAGGATACCTGAAATAGCAAGGTATAAAACTACAGGCGAAACAAGCACAGACAAAAGAAGAGGCTTTAACTTTTTTCTGAAATAGAAAAGTGCAAAGGGCACAAACACAAGGTACGCATAAAAGCCGTTGTGCCTAAACAGTGGCATCAATACCCCTGATAAAACAAAGAGGACCACCTTCTTTTTGTTCTTTAAAAAGCTCTCCTGATCTTCTACCAGCTGTACCAAAAAGACAGTTATAAGCAGAAGAAATGCTGAAAAAAGTCCATCCTTACAGGAGCACAGAGTGTACATCACAATTGTTGGGAACAAACCGTAAAATAAAATCCACAAAACTCTTGCTCTCTTTGCTATTCCCTTCTTTTGGAGGAAAGTCACAACATATGCGTAGATAGCCGATATCACCAGCATCTGAAGTATCATGTAGGCTGCTATTCCTACATTCCAGGAACCGCTTATCTTATGGAAAAGAGCTATCGTGCCCCCAAGCAGCAGCACATGGAGCAGCGGATGATGCGTTGAAAAACTTCTTGTGAGGACCTCATTTAGTTCCTCCTGGGCGTCATACACAAAAAAACCAGGGAATTCTGCCAGAAAAACAGGAATGCAAAGAACCACCAATGATGCGTAGTTAATGAAAAAATCTCTTCTTGAAAGGTCTTTTTCCTCACCCTTTTGAGGCAGCTTTACAATGCCAAATAGTTTGGCTCCGCTTTCTGTAAGGTCATAGTTTCTCCATACATATCTGGTATCAACTGTGATAATGACAATGAGTGCCAGCATCACCAGCATGGCGTTTTTATCAAAGATATTTATCTGGTCGTAGGTTTCAAGCTGATATCCAAAGGTCAAAAAAACACCAGCCAAAACGCCAAACAAGCCTGACATAAGCCAGGCCAGTGTGTTTTCCTTATTTGATCTCATCGCGTGTAGTCTCCCGGATCACGTACTGAGGATTCTTGTTCTGTGATATATAGAGTCTTCCCAGATATTCACCGATCATACCAAGCATAAGCATCAGCATTCCGCCAATGAAAATAACTGCGCTCATAAGGGCAGAGAACCCAACTGGGACATCTGGTCTTACAAACTTTTTGATAATGGTGTATATCCCATAAATAAAGCCAAGAAAAGCAAAAGTCACTCCTGAAAAAGTGGCAATCCGCAGTGGCTTGATGCTAAATGCGGTAAATCCATTGATCCAAAGAGCAAAGAGCTTGCCAAGTGTATATCCGCTGACGCCAACTTCTCTTTTTCTGTGAGTCACATCTACATTTACAATATTTCTTGTAGTCCTAAGGACAAGTCCAATGACGTAAGGGTATGAGCTCTCATACTTAACCATCTCATCAACCACAAATCGCCTTGCTGCAAAGTAGCTTGATACGTAAAGGTCTTTTGGCTTACCAAGCATGACACTGGCCATCCATTCATTCATGGCTGTACCAAAGTTTCTGAAAAGATTGTGCTGTTTGCGCCCATACCTTGCATAAGCAACATCTGCTCCGTTTTCAATGGCAGTAATGAGCTTGTCTGCTTCATCAGCAGGAGTCTGTCCGTCATCATCAAGGCAGATCACGATATCACCTTTAGAAGCGTTAAGACCAGCCATAAGAGCTGCGTGCTGTCCAAAGTTCTTGGCAAGATTAATGCCAGTTACTGCGTCACCATATTTTTTGGACATCTCTCTAATAGTTTCCCAGGTATTGTCTGGAGAACCATCATTAATCAGGATTATCTCGTGGTTGTAGTCACCGATCCTGGACATTGTTGTCTCTATTTCACTTACAACTGCTTCTAGAGTATTCTCTGATCTGTAGCAGGGAATCACGAAGCTTATCATTTTTTCAGCCATTATGCACCTTCCTGTGTAAATGTCTTTTTCATCAATATCATATCACCTTTATGGCCATCACTGCACTCTACCTGTGGCAGCATCTGTGTCTTTACAAAGCCTGCCTTCTCGTAGCTCTTTAATGCACTGGTGTTACTAACAAAAACCCGAAGGATCAGCTCATTAAGGCCCTCTTTATTGTGGGCGTAATCAGTCATTAAAATGGCGCTTTCATTGCCATAGCCCTTTCCAATGGCATCATCTTCACCAATAAAAATGCCGTACTCTGCAGTTCTTTTGTCCCTGTCTATATCCCTTAAGTACACGCATCCTACAGGTCTGTCTTCGTTTTCCTTCTCACAGATAATGAGCTGGATCACCTTACCTGTATCGATCATGGTCTCTTGCCAGATTTTCTGGCCTTCCATGGTGAACTCTTCTCTGTATATGAAATTATCCCGTACGCGCTTGTTATTGCGCCATTTTACAATGAGTGGAAAGTCGCTTTCCTGCATGAGCCTAAGGCGCAGCTTCTTCCCCTCAGCTAAATACTCTATATTTCCCATATCTTCTCCAGATCAAAAGCTTTCACTGACCTTGTACACCACAAAGACATCTGCCACCAGATCAACCTTTGTAATCTCTACATCAAATCCCTTGTCTTTATAATAGTCCTTTAACCAGCCTATATCATTTGCGGTCTTGGAAACCACATAGACATTATCATCAGAAACAATTGCATCCTGCATGGATGTAAAGCCTGCTGCCTCTAGCTTTTTGTAATAAAGAGGACTCTTACATGCCCATCCGCCCATAATGTCATGGTTTGCAAAAGAGTTATCTACGCCCTCAAACATCTTCTCAGAGAAGGTTTTCTCTTCCCCGTTCATTGCAGATACAGAGGTGTACACATCAACAAAATAGAAGCTGTCATCGTGCTGATCAAAGTACTCATAAAGGGCGTCGTAGTGAGCTCTCATTTTTGCTCTCTCGGCCATTTCATCAGTAATGGTTCCTATCTGGTTTGGAACAAATGCTCCTCCAATAATGGCTGCAACAAGCATAGCTGTCACTGAAAACCATTTTTTATTCCCAGCTTCCATAATGATCATTCCAGCAAGGACAGCTATTTCCATTATGTACAGAGGGTGGGTGATCCTGATCGGATCTCTTCCCCTCACGATAATATACAGCCACAAGGTGGACCTGCAGGCAAACAGCAGGATCAAAAGAAGTACTGAAGACACTCTCTTTTTCTTATCTCCAGAGAAGAAATAAATAACAAACGTTCCTAAATAAAGTAGCGCGGTTATCAGGTTTAGCGGAGCATCAGTCATGGGGTATTCATAGCTCTTTTGATAAGCTATATACCTTAATCTGTACAGGTAAAGCGGAATGGACTGCAAAAGTCTTGTGAAAAATGGAACCTCATCAGTCCTTAGCTTCGCTGCATGCTGAGCCACAGCATTTAAAATGTCTGTACCTATCTCGTCATCAATTCCATAGTTGTAGTTGATAAGAAGTTCCTGCTCAGGCTTTGAAAGGGCAATCTCGTTATAGAAGTCCTGATTTTCCTCAAAGTCTGGAATGTACTGAAAATCATAAAGCTCTGTTCTTGCATCGAAAAGAGCATTAAACTCCTTCCAGTCTGTGCTGCTGTAGGCAGCCTTGTGAAGAAGTGTTGATAATGCAAGGCCTATGAGGATTCCTACACACAAAAACACATAGCGCTTAAAGAGACTTTTCTTTTCCCCGTAGGAAGATATCTGTACACCTCCGCTATAGCGATCACTTAAGGTATTACGAGTAAGACAGTACTTGATAAGGATTCCAACACCCACGATAGGAAGTGTCAAAAGAAGCATCTCAGACCTTATAAGGTAGGCCAGGGTGATCAGGATAATTGCGAGGATATGGTCACCCTTTTTTTCTCCCTCATGGGTCATGATAAGAAATGCTGCTGTCCCCGACATAAAGCCAACCGCGAAGGTGTACTGCACAAACACGAAGTGAGACAGTATCCCTCCAAGGAAAAACAGCAAAAACATAAGAGCAGTTGCGATCTTTACCACCTTGTCCTGGCTCTTTTCCATCACCCGGTGCAGAATTATGAATACACATCCAAACTGGATGGTGCACAAAAAAATGCCATACCAGTCAAGACCTCTATAAACTCTGTAAAGCAGAGCAATAAAGGCGCTGACAGGGTACAGCATCTGTATGTTATGTCCCTCTGGAACTCCTGTGTAGGCCCCAGATAAGATATCCTTCATAAGGACATCGTCATTAAGATCAAAGTAAAAATCCCCAACAAAAGCTGCTGCCAGAATAACAAGCAGTGTCAATATGGCTGAAGCTATGAAGTTGAAATCTATGGATCGTTTCTTCATTGTGGGGCTCCATATCAGTTAAAGTTATAGTACTCCTTAACTCTCATAACTACTTCATCAAGGTCATCGTCAGTGAGCTTGTAGTACATAGGAAGGCGAAGGAGTCGCTCACTCTCTTTAGTAGTGTATTTATCTTCTCCTCTGAATTCGCTGTAAATAAGACCTGCCTTTGATGAATGGAGAGGTACATAGTGGGAAGCAGGAAGAATATCGTTACTTGTAAGGTGCTTGATAAGCCCCTGTCTCTCCTCAAAATCTTTACACTTTATGTAGAACATGTGGGCATTGTGAACGCATTCCTTTGGAACGTAAGGAAGCTCGATAAGGCCCTTCTCTTCAAGAGGCTTAAAGGCCTCCATATATCTGTTGTAATGATCAAGTCTGTCCTTGTTGATCTCATCTGCCATCTGAAGCTGAGCATAGAGGTAAGCCGCATTCATATCACTTGGAAGATATGATGATCCAGGCTGGATCCAGCTGTACTTATCTACCTTGCCAAGTTTGTAAAGAGTTCTGTTCGTTCCCTTTTCTCTTATGATGATGGCGTCGTCCACAAAGGTATCATCCCTTAAAAGAAGAGCTCCGCCCTCTCCCATGCTGTAGTTCTTGGTCTCATGAAAGCTGTAATTACCAAAATCACCAATTGCGCCAAGGGCCTTTCCTTTGTAGGTTGCCATAACGCCCTGAGCAGCATCCTCTATAACAAAAAGGTTATGCCTCTTTGCAATATCCATGATGGTATCCATCTCACAGCCAACGCCTGCGTAGTGAACAGGAACAATTGCCCTTGTCTTAGGTGTTATAGCCTGCTCGATGAGATTTTCATCTATGTTCATGGTGTCAGGTCTTATGTCTACAAATATCACCTTGGCTCCACGAAGTACAAAGGCATTGGCAGTTGACACAAAGGTGTAAGAAGGCATTATAACTTCATCGCCCTCTTTTATTCCTGCAAGGATCGCTGCCATCTCTGTGGCATGGGTGCAGGATGTGGTAAGAAGCGCCTTAGAGACACCTGTCTTTTTCTCGATCCATTCGTTGTCAAGGGCTGTATACTTGCCATCTCCGCAGATCTTCTGTGCCTCAACACACTCTTTTATGTAATCAAACTCTTTTCCTGTATAAGGTGGAACGTTGAAATTAATACGCATAGTTCATGCCTCCGATGAAACGCACGTGGCGCCTCAATCTTTTTTTCTAAATACAATAAGCTTACTTATAACATAGTTCAGGGCAATTACAACAAATGTTGCGCCAAGCTTTACTGGCATCTTGGGCAGTCCCATCAGTGTTATGAAAATAAAGATCAGAAGATCTTCTACTACCAGTGTAAACAGTCTTCCTGCAGTAAAGGAACCTGCCTGCTTAAGGAAGTCCTTGGTGTTATCTACCTTGCCATCAAATACCCAGGTTCTGTTGGTGAAAAACTGAAAGGCCACGCATATAACCCAGTCAATTGAGTTATTGATAACCTCGTTGATATGCATCACGCTGTCCATGAACCAGAATAAGAAAAGGCTCAAAAAGAAGGTGAGACCTCCAAAAAAGAGGTACATAAGTCCTTCCTTGTGCTTGGTATAAAAAGGTTCAAATATATTAAGAACAGGTAAAGACATTATCTTGTCAAAAATATCTTTTTTCTTGTTTTCTTCCATAAATCTCCAGGTACTCCTTACTTTTCACTTACATAAACCGCAAATCTATCACTCTCAAAGACCTTATTATAATCATTAGAAGCAATATAGTCCATCAAAATATCTCTTTTGGCATCTATATTGGCGTATTCAGGCAGATTCCTTCCCATAATGATAATTGGTGAATCTTCTTTAAGATCAGAAACCTTTGAAAGCTCATCCTTGAACTTCAAAGTGCTGTAGCTGTCAAGATCAGGCCATACAGTATTTATAGCTGGCTGCAGATCAAAGATATAAGATAATCCAGGTACTGCGCCAAAGAATATGGCTTTTTTTCCAGATGAATTTATATCGCTGAGGGCATCGCTCAGCTCATTTAACGATTCAGCATTGTAGGCAGTGGTAGCCATGGATGATACCTTAGGTATTCGGGCGTGGCTGTCTCTCTTTTCGCCCCCGTCACCATCAAGAAATGCGAAGCTTCCATGGAAAAGAGCTCCCTGGATGATCAAAACTATTATCACCATTGTGACCATAGCCTGCCATGGGAAATGGTAGTCGCCTTCACCAAGCCTGAACATAAGCCTTCTAAGGAGCCACAGTGTTACAGGAGCCACAAAAAACAGGTTGTTGATAACAGGAAATGTATAGTTGTTACTTCCTATAGGAGTTATCAATATGACTATAAGAGCAGCAAAAGCCAGTGTCTGCTCCTGTTTGCTGCCGTTAAGCACTCCGGTTGAACCAATGACGGACAAGACAATTGCAATTATCACAAACATCATTGCAGCCTGGAACATGGAGTCATAATAGCTGTAGTTTCTGGTAAATACTCCGTTGGCAAAATAGTACCTGACAAGTACAAGAAGGCCTCCAATATACAAAAGCTTCTTGATAAAAACATACTTCCCAGGAAGAAGGTTAAACATGATGATTCCAGCTGCCACACAGGGCACCATGATGAACATGTCCTTTAATGTTGTGCCGTAGGCTGACAGAATGGATGTGATCATTCCGGAAGCTGTATAGTCAGAGGCTCCTTCTGTCATTCCAAACAGAGATCCTATCATGTTAAAATAGGCAGATGGTCCGTACATTCCGCAGATGAAAAGAAGCGGAACTGCAATTCCTATAAGGAATCCTAAAATGCAGGAAAATGTCTTTTTAACTGTCTCTATGAACTTATCCCCAGTTATGATCTGGTAAAACCACAAAACAAGGATCAGTCCTGTCTCTATTATATTTGGAAATCTCACCATCACATTAAGGCCAAGGCATATTCCTGCAAGAATGAGAAAGAAATTCTGCCTCTCCCACTCAAACATTCCAAGAAGCAGGCACAAAAGGCCAAGAGTAAAGAACAGATAGGTGAGATAGTTGTACAAAATAACCCTGGGGCACCAGCAAAGGCTGATGCTGATAAACTCTCCAATGAAGATCATCCAGCCAGGCATCCACCTTTGGAGACAGTAGTATGCCACAAGGGCCACCAGGCTAATGATAAAGCTGCAGTAAACTCCCATACCAAGCATGGTTCCTGCAAAGGGCAGTTTCATGATGGTCCTTCCTGTGACATTGGCAAGGAAGGTAGATAGCCCCCACATAGGATCTATAACAGGAAGAAACTCATAGTTTGAAAGCCCATAGGTAGTGTCAGTTATATCAAGCCCCTGAGAGACTCCAATTAGCGGATATAACAGCAGTATCAATGGGAAAAGATACTTTTCCAAAGGAGCCTGGTATTTTTTGAAGTTGTAAAAATAACTCCTGATAGTCTTTAGCATAAATCCTTATCCCACTGTCTTATCTTTTTAAACAGCCATGTATCATGAAGAACTCTTCCAAGGAAATCAAAGATCATCTTCCTTATCCAGTCCACAAAAATTCCAGCCAGGAACACGATCACCACTGATCTTACAAGGTGCCATGCAAATAAGATAACACTTTCCGTTGGAATCTCTCCCATGAGATGCTCCATCCAAACCACCCATCTGTCTCTGATCTCAAGGTGCATATGAAGCAGATACACTCCAAAGGTAAGAGGACCAACAAATCTTGAAACCTGGGCCAAAGGTCCTTCCTTCATCCTGTAATACCTAAAAAGCGAAAACAGTCCCAGAGAACCAGTAAGTGTAAAGATGAAGTTAAAGTGAGTTGGCACTGTAGCGTAGTAATTAAGTCGCCCTGTTTTAAGATTGATATAGTGTACAGCTACTGTTATTGCATAGCCCAAAAGACAGGACAATACAAAAACAAGAGCACTTCTTTTAGCGTTGTAAAAAAGGACCACGTCGTATTTTCTTATGTAAGCAGCAATTAAGTAAAGGCAGATAAACCATCCATAGTCATATCCGTAGTGATCTGTTGCAAACATAACAGGGACAATGCTCTTGATAAAGCAAAACCACACAAGAAGTCCTAAAATAGACCACTTGAGCTGCTTTCTTGAAAGAGTATTTACTGCTGCGTTCATAATTGGCGACAGGACGAACATTATCAGGTATGCAGTCACAAACCAGTAATGCTCAGAAGAAATCGGGAACAGGTACTGTCCGATCTTAAACACCGAATTGCCAGAGTGGACAACGTAAGTACCCACAATGATCATAGCAAGAGAAATCACTATGGTATAAAAGTAAACCTGGGCCAAAAGCTGCAGGATACGGCTTGGCCGTGTCTGTAACTGGGATAAGAAATATCCACTTAAAAATACATATACATTGACGCCAGTGATGGCAAAGCTCTCCAGTAAAGCTGCAAAAAGCTGCACCCCCGTAGCAGGTTCTCCAAGCTTTAAAAGTGAATCAGAATGTATGTTGTAATGCAAGACAATGATCATGAGCATGGCTATGATCCTTAGTAGCTCAAAGCTTGCATTTCTCTTTTTAGTTAGTCCTTCCCCACCAGACATAAACCCTCCAAATTAGTTACCTGTCTCTTACTGCCTTACCATCCTTGATGCCATAGATCATGTCGCACTTTTCAATGGTCTGAAGCCTGTGCGCTATGATTACCAAAGTCTTCTTGCCATGGAGTCTGTTGATAGAATCCATGATGGCTGCCTCTGTGTCGTTATCAAGTGCTGATGTTGCTTCATCCAGTACCAGTACCTCAGGGTCTTCGAAAAGAGCTCTCGCAATACCTATCCTCTGCCTCTGTCCACCAGAAAGTCTGATACCTCTTTCTCCGATCTCAGTATCAAGGCCTTCCGGAAGCTCTTTTACAAAAGAGTCAAGAGCAGCCTCTGAAAGTGCCTGCCAAACCTTGGCATCGTCTATCTCATCCTCAGGAACACCAAAAGCTACGTTTTTCCTGATGGTTGAATCTGTCATAAATATGGTCTGAGGGATGTATCCTACATTCTTAAGCCATCCCTTGTAGTTGGTCTTAACGTCAACTCCGTCAGCTAAGATCCTGCCTTTTTCAGGCTCCAAAAGACCAAGAAGTACGTCTACGATCGTGGTCTTACCTGCTCCAGAAGTTCCCACAATTCCAACGCTCTTTCCAACAGGGATCTCCATGTCTGCACCGTCAAGGATGTACTTGTCAGTGTTTGGATACTTGTAGGTAATGCCCTCAAGATTTATGGATTTATGCACAGGAAGCTTTTCGATCTGAGCCTTAGTGCGATAGTCATCACTGTTGTAAGATATTGATTCATCGTGGATCTCATCCTGAAGATTCTCACTTACGTTGTCAAGGAATGGTTCAAAGTAAGCAATGCTGGTAAGGTAGTTGTTGATCCTGTTGGCACTTGGAAGAAGTCTTGCAGCTGCAGCAGCAAGGACTGTGAGCTGTGGAAGAAGTGAAGTAAGACTGGTTCCCTGGGCCATAACAAAGAGCATATATCCGATCATACCTGCAATGGCAATAGTCTCGATCAAAAGTCTTGGTGTTGAGTTGTAGAGATTGTACTTCTGAACTGCATTTACATAACCTGCTCCGCAGTCAGCATATCCATTTATGAAGTAGTTCTCCTTTGCTGCAACCTTTATCTCTTTTATTCCTGTTACTGACTCGTATATCCACTTGTAAAGTCCGCTGTAGTAATCCTGATTGTCCTTACCGGCCTTGACCATGACAGGCTTTATCACAAACTTGATAACAAGAAGGACTATAACAAGAAGTGTTGCGATAGTAAGGGTCATCCTGGCATCCTGGCTAAGAAGGATAGCCACAAGGCACACAAATACTATGATCTCACTGGTAAGCTGAAGGCAGCTAAGGATCAGAGCATAGAGGTTATTCACGTCAGAAGTGATGTTTCTCTGGATAACTGTAGTATCAGCATTTAAGTAATATTCATAGGGCCTTTGCATGAAGTTGATCATCATGCGGCGGGATGTTGCAAACTGGTTGGTGTAAACAAACCTTAGCTGAACCACATTCATAAAGTACAGGAACACGTTCTTTATTATGAAAACCAGAATAATGGACACCATGATAATGGCTGCCAACTGGGTGGTACTTGTAAGGTTAAAGAGGTTGTAGATTGCTGAAAGTATGTGGCTCTCCTGCACCTTCTCAGGGTCAATGACAACTTGCATAACAGGCGCTATCATTGCTATTCCCAAAGATTCAAGAACGCCTCCGATAAGCATCAGTACAACGATTCCCACCATCTGTGATTTCTGCTTCCTGTCGAGAAGCACTTTTAACTTGCTGTATATCTTACGCATTAATTAGCTTTTCCTTCCGCTTTTAAGGTCTCTGTAAAACCACAGAAGCCTGTAATAAATATAGAAAAACAGATGTGATTTCATCTGAAAACCTATGAGTTTTTTCTCTTCAGGATGTATCTTTTCCTGGTAATAGGGGTTGCTTTGGAAATCAGGAAATGTTTCCTTCATCTCTTTTCCAAGGGCCTTTGTAAAGTTATAACAATCTTTAACTTTGTATTTTTTCGGCATGGCTGAGAACAATGTGTTGACATAAAATAACACTGTGTATTGAAATTCTATCTCAGGAAGATAGTCTTCGTAGTAGCCATTATCTTTTGCCTCACTTATTATCATCCTGCCTGCTGCCATTCTGTCTTCCAGATTCTTTTTGGAAATACTGTGGACCGTTGAAGCATTATGCTGGTAGTAATAGTACAGTGGCTCCTGAATATACTCAAAATGTTTAGACCTGGTCATCCAGGTATTACTTACTGCATTATCTTCATAAAAGATGTTCTCAGGAAAGACATCAAGCTTATCCTTTGTGCCAGGCTCGTAGTCCCCAAGGATCAGCTCTCTTTTATAGACCTTCACCACAAGGCTTCCTGTCTCAATAAGAAGCTTTTTGTACTTATCCTTGTCCATGACTCCTGTCTGTTCAAAGTTGTTGTTGTGTACCACTTCCCCAACCTTGAAGCTGTGCTCATAAGTCAGGTTGTAGTCACAGCCAACCATATCAGCCCCTGTCTCCTCAGCCTTACTTATGAGTTTCTCGTAATAGTCAGGAGTGATCCAGTCGTCGGCATCAATAAATCCAAGCCACTGTCCTTTTGCAATAGCAAGACCTATGTTCTTGGCGCCTCCCTGATGGAGGTTTTTTTCTGAATGGATAGCGATGAATTCCCCAGGGTACTTGTCCTGGTAGCGCCTTAAGATCTCATATGAGTTATCAGTAGAGCAGTCATCAACTGCAATGATCTCGTAGGATCCGTCTTCAAGGGTCTGCGAAACAAGGCTGTCTAAACAATACTCCAGCCTTCCATCATCTGCCATATTATAAACAGGCACTACCACGCTAAGTTTCATGTTTTCCCTTCATACAAGAAAGGAAGCATAAGCCACTAAAGCCATGCTTCCAATTTATCTAAGCCAAAGCACTATTTAGTGAATTTCAGCCTCAGAAAGTCTGTTTCTGATCTCTTCTACGCTCATCCACTCAGTGTTGTTTCCTGAGCTGTAGTAGAAGCCCTCTGGAACCTTCTTTCCAGCTGGGTCTGGAGCCTGACGCTCGTTGAAGATTACCTGTGGATATACGATATAGTGCTTGTCGAATTCATATGTAAATGGCGCATCCTCTGTTGTGACCATTATCTCGTCAAGCTTCTCACCTGGACGGATTCCAACTTCAACTGTCTTAATGCCAGGACACATAGCCTCTGCCAGATCCTTAACATTGAAGGATGGGATCTTGCTGATGAAAGTCTCACCACCGTTTGACTCCTTGAGAGCCTTAAGAACCAGCTCAACTCCCTCAGGAAGACTGATCCAGAATCTTGTCATACGATAATCGGTAATAGGAAGCTCTTTTTCACCCTTCTCAATAAGGCTCTTAAAGAAAGGAATGATAGAACCACGGCTGCCTGCAACGTTACCATAGCGGACAATTGAGAAATTGATGTCCTTGGCACCAGCATAGGCGTTGGCTGCGATAAAGAGCTTGTCTGAAACCATCTTGGTTGCACCATAGAGGTTAACAGGATTAACAGCCTTGTCTGTAGAAAGAGCTACAACTCTCTTTACACCTGTGTTAAGGGCTGCGTTTATTACGCTCTGTGCTCCGGTAATGTTGGTCTTGATGGCCTCATCAGGATTGTATTCACAGGCAGGAACCTGCTTAAGAGCCGCTGCATGGACGATATAGTCTACATTTTCGCAGGCTCTTTCAAGTCTTGCGCCGTCTCTTACGTCTCCAATAAAGAAACGCATCTTGTCGGCATTATCTCTATAAATCTTCTCGTTTGACATTGTGAACTGCTTGTACTCATCTCTTGAATAGATGATGAGCTTCTTGGGATTGTAGTGCTCAAGAACATACTGTGTGAAGCTGTGTCCAAAAGAGCCTGTTCCTCCAGTCACGAGAATAGTTTTGTTATCAAGCATTGATCTTTCCATTTTAAATCTCCATATCATTATTAGGCTTACGCAGAGTCTTTAACTAACCAATTATATAATAAGACTCTGTAAAGGTCAAAAACTGACGCTCCCTAGTCTATCTGGAAGGTTGTCCACATATCTTCTGAACTGATCCAGGTGATATCCGAAAGGTTTTTACAGCTATTTACAAATTCTTCGATTGCTTCCTTTTGATGATCCTCATCTGCCACGTAAAGGATAACCTTGTCTGCATTTACTATTTCCGGATCCGTGATCCTTTGAAGGTTTGATTCATCCATATAGAAGACTTTATCATATTCAAGGATCTCGTCTGTAAGTCTCCAGACATTATGGGGCGTAGCAGGATTAAACATCACAGCTGCCACTTCCTTTGAGTTTTCTCTTGCGTACTCTATCTTGCCTGCATCCTCGGGATACAAAAACAATACATTCCTGTCAGACAAATGCCCCTTAAGGAGCAGTGCCAGCATGATTGCTGCAAATATATGGACCAGGACTCTGTTCCTGAAACTTTCAAGCACGTAAAAAGCATCCATAAAGATCAGCAGTATCAAAAGGCTGTACACAGGCATTTCGTACCTGTTTGATGCGCTTCCCACCAAAAGAGCTGTCTTGGAAGCCATGAAAAAGTAGCCAAAGGTTGCCACTGCCAAAGCTGTGATCTCTGGTATCAGGCTGCCAGTAGACCGTTTTTCTTTATTAAGAGGAATCTCAACAAAGGACCTTTTCTTTTTCCCAGCAAGCTTAAGCATTGTTCCAATAAAGATCACTATGAGGATTATGATAAGTCCTCCGGCAAATACAAAATCATTTAAAAGCCCAGTAAAAAACGAAAGCCTCATTCCTGTATTTTGGATGTCAAAAAAGCTGCCACTGGCTCCGCTTCCCCTGTATCCACCAAAGAGGTGACTTAAGCAGGATGGATATGTGATCACAGAGAGCATCAGAGATACAGCGCAGCTACATACGTAAATCACTGCGTTTTTGATATTTCTTTTCACAAAAGCTATTATCCAGGCTGTGGCAATTCCAATAAATACAAAGAAGAAAATGTAGAAATACTGGATCAAAAATCCGACGTAGGAAACAATCATGACTGGCAGTAAGAGCCTAAGTATATAACGCCGCAGATCCGAAGAGTCCCTGTCATATTCCTGAATGAGCCTGATATGGAAATAGGCACAGGCAAGGATCAGTGCTCCAAGCCAGGCGTACATCCTTACAAAGATATTGGCAGAAACTGTCTGGGGATTAAGCCCCCAAAACACCAGTGTGAGCATCTCAACCAGCGGCGAGACCCTGAGCCTGTCCATAATAAGGCAAAGAAATACAAATCCGATAGCAAAAGCCAGCAGATTAGTTATGATTCCTGTCCACTTGGAGAACACCCCTGGAACGAATGAGCAGATTGTATGGAAGATAAAGTAATAAAAGGGCGGGTGTACATCCCAGGACTGGACCAGTTTCACAAGTCCGTAGTTAAAGCCCTCTCCCTTCTTTACTGCAAATTCATCCAGGATAGTCTGCCTATCCTGCCACTGCCTGTCAGGCTGGTAAAGCCCAAGGCTCCTGTTACTGGAAAAGTAAGTATAATACTCATCTTCGTGAAAGCCCTGCTTCTGAGAGCCGTAGAACAGACTAAGAGCCAGCGACAGGATGAATATCAGGCAGAATATGTACTTTTTTATACATTTATAATCCTTTGATCCTGGCATGAGCCTTCCTTGCAAATCCCGGGGCCACTGACAATATCATAAGATAAGCCTTCTGCTTACCTGTGAGGTAATGGTTACCTAGGATCTTCCCCCGGTTTTTCCTTATATTTTTAACGACTCCTCTGTAAAAGAGATTATCGCTTTTCATTTTTGAAACTGGTATGTGCAGAAGATAATCCAGTCTTTGCACAAATCCAAATCTCTCAGCAACCTCTAAAAGGTCTGGGTTATTTCTTTTCACAAGGTCAAGGGCCACATCTGAATTTCTTACGATATCCGTAAACACAGATGGGAAGTA
>NZ_JAGAYD010000028.1 GCF_017940685.1 Butyrivibrio sp.
GCTTCATATGTACGGTCTTGTTTCTGACGGCGGTGTACACAGCCACATCACACATATCTATGGCCTTTTAGAGCTTGCTAAAAAGAATGGCCTTAAGAAGGTATATGTTCATTGCTTCCTTGACGGAAGAGATACACCACCAGAGAGCGGAATTGACTTTGTACAGCAGCTTGAGGACAAGATGAAGGAACTTGGAATTGGTGAGATCGCTTCAATTTCTGGTCGTTACTACGCAATGGACAGAGATAACAACTATGACAGAGTTGAGATCGCTTACAATGCGCTTACAAAGGGCGAAGGCAACAAGGCTAATTCTGCTCACGAGTGCATGGTTAATACATACAAAGATGGCAAGACAGATGAGTTCGTTGTTCCTACAGTTATCATGAAGAACGGAGCTCCTGTAGCTACTATCAAGGATGGAGATTCAATCATTTTCTATAACTTCCGTCCAGACAGAGCAAGAGAGATCACACATTGCTTCTGCGATGATGAGTTTGATAAATTTAACAGAGGTAAGCGCCTTGACGTAACTTACGTTTGCTTTACAGATTATGATCCACTTATCCCTAACAAGGAAGTTGCCTTTAAGAAGGTTCTTCTTAACAACACCTTTGGTGAGTGGCTTGCAGCTAAGGGACTTAAGCAGGCGCGTATCGCTGAGACAGAGAAGTATGCTCATGTAACATTCTTCTTTAACGGCGGTGTTGAGCAGCCTAATGAGGGTGAGGACAGAGTTCTTGTAAACAGCCCTAAGGATGTTCCTACATATGACCTTAAGCCTCAGATGAGTGCTCCTGAAGTTTGCGAAAAGATTCTTGATGCAATAAACTCACAGAAGTACGACGTTGTTGTAGCTAATTTTGCTAATCCTGATATGGTTGGACATACAGGCGTTATCCCGGCAGCTGTAAAGGCTATTGAAGTAGTTGATGAGTGCGTTGGCAAGATCGTTGATGCTGTTAAGTCTGTTAACGGAACAATGTTCATCTGCGCTGATCACGGTAATGCAGACATGATGATAGATTACGAGACAGGAGAGCCTTGGACAGCTCATACAACAAACCCTGTTCCTTTCATCCTTGTTAACTATGACCCTGCTTATACTCTTCGTGAAGGCGGATGCCTTGCAGACATCATTCCTACACTTATTGAATGCATGGGAGAAAAACAGCCAGCTGAGATGACAGGAAAGAGTCTTCTTATCAAGAAATAATTGACTAACTGGTCCTGAATGTGCTATAGTACTTTTTGCGTGTTTTAGAATTCTTTGAACTTTTTTGGAGGTTTTTTCGTGAGCGTTTTAGATTACGTTTTTGGAGTTTTATTTATTATAATTTGCCTTGCGCTATGCGCACTTGTGCTTGCACAGGAAGGTAAGAACCAGGGACTTGGTGCTATTCAGGGAACAGTTGAGAACACATACTGGGGCAGGAATAAGGGCCGTTCAAGAGAGGGTATCCTTAAGAAAGTGACAGTAGTTCTTTCATTTGGCTTTATCATTCTTGGCATTGTTCTTAACATGGGTATTTTTTAATTAAAAATACAAATTATATTAACTTTTCTGGGCACTCTACTACAAGGTTAGTTGGGGTGCCCATATTTTATGGTATTATAAAGATATGAGTAAAAATAAGAGCCTAAAGCGCATGGATGAGCAGCTTTTTGGCAGAGATAAAAAGAAAAACTACATAACAGGTCAGTTTGTTTCAAGTGGACGTGGATTTGGCTTTGTGGAAGTGGAAGGGAGAGAAGAAGATATCTTTATCCCTGAGGAGTATGTACACGGAGCTTTTCATACAGATACAGTTGAAGTTGAGATACTGCCAGAGAGCACAGGTAAAAGGCAGGAAGGCAGGATCAGGAATATCCTGGTAAGAGGTATTGAAGAAGTAGTTGGAACTTTTCAGGGTGAGACTAACTTTGGATTTGTTATTCCTGATAATAACAAGATCCAGAGCGATATATTTATTCCCAAGGAACATTCAAATGGAGCAGTATCCGGGGATAAAGTAGTTGTCCTTATCAGTGATTATGGTGACCCTATTGCAAGAAGAAAACCAGAGGGCAAGGTTAAGGAAGTTATAGGTAATATCAATGATCCAGGTGTTGATATCCTTTCAATAGTTATGGGATATGGCATACCCTATGAATTTCCTGAAAAGGTCATAAATCAGGCCAACAGATGTCCTGACAGCGTCAGCGAAGCTGATATGTACGGAAGGTCTGACCTTAGAAATGTGACTATGGTCACTATTGACGGCGAAGATGCCAAAGATCTTGACGATGCAGTAAGTCTTAGCATTGATGGAGATGGTAATTATCATCTTGGTGTTCATATAGCTGATGTAACTAACTACGTACAGGAGAGTTCAGCCCTTGACAGGGAAGCTTTAAAAAGAGGAACCAGTGTATACTTGGTAGACAGGGTTATACCAATGCTTCCCCACAGACTTTCCAATGGTATATGTTCCCTTAATCATGGAGAGGACAGACTGTCTTTAAGCTGTCTTATGACCTTTGATAAAAATGGGGGATTACTTGACCACGACATAGTTGAATCAGTTATAAATGTCAATGAGCGCATGTCTTATACAGATGTCGCTAAGATCTTAGAGGATAAGGATCCCGAGACTATAGACAGGTATAAAGAGCTTGTCCCAATGTTTGAGGATATGGCAGAGCTTTCCCACATCCTTAGAGGCAAGAGAGAAAAGAAAGGCGCTATTGACTTTGATTTTCCTGAGTCCAAGATTATCCTTGATAAAGATGGAAATCCTATAGACATCGTTCCTCATGAAAGAAATGTTGCAACAAGGCTCATTGAGGACTTTATGCTTGCTGCCAATCAGACTGTGGCAGAGCATTTTTACTATATGCAAAGTCCCTTTGTTTACAGAGTACATGAACAGCCTGATCCGGAGAAAATAGCATCTTTATCTTCCTTTGTGTCCAGCTTTGGTCATCATATAAAGATGCGCAAGGATGATGGAGTAAGACCAAAAGAACTACAAAAGCTCCTAAAGGGCATACAGGGGACCAAGGAAGAAGCGGTTATCAGCAGAATGGCACTAAGGTCCATGATGCAGGCTAAATATAGTACTGAGTGCACAGGTCACTTTGGACTGGCTTTTGACTATTATTGTCACTTTACTTCACCTATAAGGAGATATCCTGATCTTCAGATCCACAGGATCATCAAGGATTACCTGCGGGGCAGGATGAATGAAAAGAAGGCTTCTCACTACAGCGAGATCCTGGATGAGGTGGCAAAGCATTCCTCCGAGACAGAAAGGCGTGCTGAAGAGGCTGAGAGAGAAACTGACAAGCTTAAAAAGGCTCAGTTTATGGAAAATCATGTGGGTGAGCGCTTTGAAGGACTTGTTTCCGGTGTTACCCAGTATGGATTTTTTGTTGAGCTTGAAAACAGCTGTGAGGGTATGGTAAGGGCATCCTCTATGGAGGACGACTTCTACGTATATGATGAAAAGGCAATGAAGCTTGTTGGCGAGAGATACCACAAGGAGTATACCATTGGCCAGAAGGTACTTATCAGGGTTGTTGGTGCTGACAGACTCACAAAAACCATAGATTTTAAACTGGCAAGTGATGATCCGCAGGATGATACAGATGACTATGTGGAGTATTCAGACAGCCGCAGAGCTGTAGAAAAGAGAGCAAATAAGATCCGAAGACTCTCTCTGGAAGCTTCTGATACTGGCGAAAGATCTGATACCCCTGCAAGAAAAGTATCATCTGGCAAAAAGCCAGAAGATAAGAAAAAGTCCACACGAAAAGTTTATAAAGTACATAAATACAAGAAATCTGCAACCAGCAAGGCAGCCAGAAGTGCTCAGGGTAAGGGCAGATCCAGGAAAAAGAGATAACAATGGCAGAAGATAATAAGGCAAGAAAGTTAATAGCAAATAATAAAAAGGCTTATCATGACTATTTCATTGAGGAAAAGTATGAGGCTGGACTTGAGCTTTTCGGAACAGAGGTTAAATCCCTAAGACAGGGCAAGTGCAGCATCAAGGAGTCATGGATCAGCATCGATAAGGGCGAAGCTTTTATAATGGGCATGAACATCAGCCCCTATGAAAAGGGTAATATCTTTAACAAGGATCCCTTAAGAGTTAAAAAGCTTCTTTTACACAAGGCTGAAATAAGAAAGCTTGACCAGCAAAAAATGGTTCAGGGCTATACACTTGTGCCTCTTGAGGTGTATTTTAAAAATGGCAGAGTGAAAGTGGAAATAGGCCTTGCCAAGGGTAAAAAACTCTATGACAAGAGAGCTGATATGGCGAAAAAGGATCAGCAAAGAGAAGCAGAAAAAGAGTTTAAGCAAAGGTTCAAATAAACCTTTGTCTTAAGGAGGGTGTAACTGTAATAATGCCTGAAGATAAAGATGTATGGTTAGATCAGCTAAAGCACGTTGAGACAGCTGACGGAATAAGGTACACAGGTAGTAAGGAAGCTTATCTTAAGTTTCTTAGGACTTTCTATGCCACTTTGGAGGACAAGGCCGACGAGATTGAAAAATCCTACAAGAGTGGTGATATGGAGTTTTGTACTATCAAAGTCCATGCATTAAAAAGTACAGCCAGGATAATCGGAGCCAGAGAACTTTCAAAGCTTGCTGAAAAACTTGAAGAGGCTGGAAAGAAAAAGAACTTTAAGATTTTTGACGAGCATATATATGAACTTTTGTCCATGTACAGGCAGTATAAAGAAGACCTTGCCGGACTTCCAAGAGAACAGGATCTGATAAAAAAAGAACCCATTTCGGAGGATGCTCTTTCAGATGCCTATGATGCTCTAAGGACCTTTGCATCCCAAATGGATGTGGATGCAGTAAAGATGATTTTGGACGAGCTTGACACCTATAAACTTTTAGCAAGTGATGAAGAAAGAATTGAAACAATTAACAGAAAATTGTTACAATTTGATTGGGATGGAATAGAAAAGCTGTTACAATAGAGGTATAAATATACGGCACCCTTGGAGGATGTGTATCTATGGCTGTAAATAAAGCAATTGTAATAGGACAAAAAGAATCGTTCTTCATCAAGGTACTTATAAAAAAGATGGAGGATGGCAGGATTCAGACTAAGTATGTTCAGAATACTGTTGATGATATCAACAGCAACATAAACGATGCTGATATTGCTGTATATTATATGGATTCTGGTGAACTTATAGAGGCCAGCATCTTAAGGTTTATAGTAGATACACTTAAAGACAAGGAAAAGAAGCTGATCCTGATAGGAGACCCTGCTGATACCAGGTTCTTAAGTGACGATATTCCAGATGATATTCTCTATCAGGTGCTTCCAAGGCCACTTGATAATGACAAGTTTATGTCCGTTATATCTGAGTTCTTTAAGAAAAGCTCCATGGATGAGTTTAAAAAGAGTATTTTGGTTTGCGATGATGACCCCAATTATCTGGGCCTTGTAAGAGAGTGGCTTAAGGATACATACAAGGTATCAGTTGTAACATCAGGACTTCAGGCCATCAAGTGGCTTGGAAAAAACAAGGCCGATCTTATTTTGCTTGATCATGAAATGCCGGTAACAACAGGTCCACAGGTTCTTGAGATGTTAAGGGCAGATGAGGAGACCAGATCTATTCCAGTTATGTTCCTTACTGGTAAGAGCGATAAAGAGAGCGTGCTTGCTGTTGTGGCTCTTAAGCCTGAAGGATATTTCCTTAAGAATATTGAAAAGGATGAGCTTTTAGAGAAGCTTGGACATTTCTTTGCTCTTCAGGCAGCAAAAAATGGCTAAACCTACAGGTTATTGATTTAATCTGTGTTTATGTATATACTGAAAAAGCAAATTAAATAAGGGTTAGTAAAGGTTTCGACAGGGATTTTGAAGCTGGAGAAGCTATCCGCAGGACGGTGCGTTAAACTTCAAATTAAAATTAAACGCTGAAGATAATTTAGCATTTGCTGCCTAAGGGCAGCTCGTGGACCTGAGTACACCTACATACTTAGTAATCCGCGTCAAATCTTGTAGGAAACGACATGGCAAGTGCCTCGAGGCTGTGGTCGTATAAGGGGCTACAGATCATCTTTGGTTGCCTATTACTGAAGGTGTGATGGAACAGGAATGCAGAATTCCGAAATAACAGGCTATGATAGTAGAAGGACAGGGGATGAATTTTTGGACGCGGGTTCGACTCCCGCCTAATCCACTCGGGAAAAGAGCTATTTTATGTGGCTCTTTTTTGATTTGTAGATAATTGTCAGAATATATCACAATTTTGTCACAAATTTAGCGACGCAATTTGATATACTGACACTATGCGTTTCATATTTATTTATTTGTGAGGGGAAAAGATGGCGCTAAGTAAAAAGAGAATAGTTGTAAAAGTTGGAACTTCAACAATAACAAACGAAGAGGGCAATATTGACATAAGGACCCTGGACCATCTGTGCAGGGCTTTGGCCGGTGTTGAAAATCTTGGATATGATCTGGTCCTGGTATCATCAGGCGCTATAGCTGTTGGTGCTGGTAAGATGAGACTTGCCCAAAAGCCAAAGGAGATCAGGATGAAGCAGGCTGCAGCCGCAGTTGGGCAGACTGAGCTCATGCACCTGTATGACAAGTTCTTTAGTGAATATGGCAGGATGGTTGGCCAGATTCTTCTTGATAATGGGGATATTTTAGACCCTGTAAGAAGCGAGAATCTAAAGAACACCTTTGATGCTCTTTTAGAGAATCACATTATTCCTATAGTCAATGAAAATGACTCAGTAAGCCACACAGAGATTGAGTCTGAGAAAAAGCTCTTTTCTGATAATGATATGCTCTCAGCTGTGGTAGCAGTATTCTGTAATGCCTGTAAGCTGATCATTTTTTCTGATATTGATGGTTTATATGATGGCAATCCAAGCACTAATCCGGATGCCAAGCTCATAAGCAGGGTAGAAGAGATCACTGAAGAATTAAAGGGACTTGCTTCTGGCTCTGGCTCTAACAGAGGAACCGGCGGTATGATAACCAAGCTTGAAGCAGCAGAGCTTGCGACTTCAAGAGGGATTGACGTTCTTATTACCAATGGTAAAAATCCTGAAAAGCTCTATGACATCATTGAAAAAAAGAAAGTCGGAACTTTATTTGTAGCAAAAAAATAAAGCATTTGACTGACTTTTGAAGTGTTCATCAATCAAATGCTTATTTTTGCTTTATAGATCAGACATTTTCATGGAACTTATCATATATCTCAGTAAGATAAGTCTTGACAATCTGAATGTTTGACATCTTGCGAAGGTCTACATTGCCCATGCTTACTGCAATCTCATCTGCAAGAAGAAGCATGTCATATATCTTTAACTTGAACTCGTTCCTGCTAAGCTGATCCACGTTGATCTCCATAAGAGGAGCACCAAGCTTCATTGTTACGTTTTCATCAGCGATTCCGGTCTGTACAATGCGGCTTTCAGGATCAAAATTAACGTAGAGGATGAGTTTTTCTTTCTCGTGCTTTTTTAAAGTAGTAGGAGTCTGGTGTGAAGCGTCCATCCACTCGTAGAAATCTGCCTCGTCCGGGTTCATAAGGAACTTTGTGAGTTCTTCTCTATGTTTTTCAACGTACTGCATATATTTGCTGGCGTTAGGACCAGTATAAGCCAATTCTACCTTGACACCATTGTCTGTTTTAACAAGACGACATTTTTCAGCAACTTCCTTGATCTTGAGGGAGGTTTCTGTGTTGCCGATCATCTTAAAAGTGCCGGTTTCCAATTCCTGCTTAAATTCCATTGCGTTCTCCTTGTCTGTTTGTAAGTAACTACCTATAAATCAGTTGTTAGTATAGCATAAAGAATTTAAAAATGATATACTATCTAAAGTCTGAGACTTGGCTTTTCAGATTTAGTATTAGAGAAAGTTTTGTAATGGGTAAGAAATGGCTACTAATAACAGGGGAAATTCATCCAGGGGAGCTTCAAAAAAGAGCTCATCCAGGTCTAAAAGTGCATCAAAAAAGGCAAGGCCTCAGGAGGAAGAGATTCTTGACTACTCCTTAAGGAGTGAGCTTGTCGTCATTGGAATGGTGGCACTTACTATCTTTTTATTCCTATGTAATTTTGGCATATGTGGTGCTTTTGGAGACGCTGTAAGTAGTGTTTTATTTGGTTTGTTTGGAATTACAGCCTATATCGCACCTTTAGTTATTCTTGGCACAGTTGTGATATCTATTGCTAATTTTGGCTCCAGCGCATCAACAAGGAAGGTCGTATCTGGAATAGTTCTTTTCTTCCTTGTAGGGATCATTGCGGAGCTTTTGTCAGGACGTCCTCAGTCCGCTGAATCCTATGATATAAAAATGATCTATTCTCAGGCCAGTGAATATCGAAATGGCGGAGGTGTTTTCGCCGGTTCTCTTGCCTATCTTTCATACAAATATCTTTCACTTGTGGGATCTGTTTTGCTTATCCTGCTTCTTTCAATTGCTGCAATTGTGGTATTTACCCAGCACTCCTTTGTGGGAGGACTT
Source organism: Butyrivibrio sp. (assembly GCF_017940685.1). GTDB lineage: Bacteria > Bacillota > Clostridia > Lachnospirales > Lachnospiraceae > Butyrivibrio. The sequence continues at coordinate 8,509 of NZ_JAGAYD010000028.1, forward strand.
AAAAAGGGTGGAAGGCGCATTATAGACAGAACCCGTCAGGAAGCTGACAACTACAGGGACTACGCTGAAAAGCGAAGGGAAAAGATGGAACAGCGAAGAGCCCAGGTGGAGGAGAAAAGACGACTTTTGCTTGAGCAAAAGGAAGATGAGAAGATCCTTCGCATGGAGAAAAAAGTTGCTGGCGTCATGCTGGATACTGAGCTCAAAAAAGAAGAGGATGAGGAACAGCCTGATAAAAAGATCAAGATCCACGGAGAAGATGACAAGTCAGATAAAAATCTCTTTATCCCTGATGAAGATGAGTTTCACGACGACATTCATGAGATCACTTTAAAGAATGCAATCGATGAGATAAGCAGTGCTGACGAGGACATTTACGAAGAGTCTTACGAAGATTCATCTTATAAAGAATCTTATGTCGAGGAAAGCAAAGAGGAAGAGGAGACTAAGACAGAGAATGCTCCTATTAAACTTGTTGCAAGGAGCGCAGATGAACCGGAAAGCGACCATGATCCACTTCCAGATGTACCGATTCACGCAGAGCATCTTGGTAATGGCATGAATGGTGAATATGTAGTTCATGCCCAGGACCACATATCTCAGTCTTCTGGTGCAAATACCAGTATAAATGGTGCTTCAAAAAGCTCAGTATCATCTCTTGGACCTGGTCCTCACACCACTAGTCCTGGCATGGAAAAAGAAATCGAGAAGCACAAAAAGGTTATCAACAAGAAGTATGTGTTCCCGCCAATTTCGCTTCTTGAAAAGGGCGTTAAGAACAAGAACACAGATACCGCAAGGCAGCTGAAGGAGACGGCACTTAAACTTCAGGAGACACTGCGCACCTTTGGAGTAAACGTTACGGTAACTGATATCAGTCAGGGACCTGCAGTAACAAGGTTTGAACTTCAGCCTGAAGCGGGAGTGAGAGTCAATAAGATAGTATCCCTTGCTGATGACATCAAGATGAATCTTGCTGCCAGCGATATCAGAATAGAGGCTCCGATTCCAGGTAAGGCTGCTGTCGGAATAGAGGTTCCCAATAAGGAGAATCAGGCAGTTGCTTTAAGAGACCTTCTGGAATCCCAGGAATACAAGAACTTTTCATCAAAGCTTGCCTTTGCTGTTGGTAAGGATATAGCAGGTAAGACAGTAGTGACAGATATAGCCAAGATGCCCCATCTTCTTATTGCTGGAGCAACGGGATCTGGTAAGTCTGTCTGCATAAACACCATCATCATGAGCCTTATCTATAAGGCTGATCCCAAGGATGTTCAGATGATCATGATCGATCCTAAGATAGTGGAGCTTTCAGTGTATAACGGAATTCCACATCTTATGATCCCGGTTGTTACAGACCCTAAGAAGGCTGCTGCAGCCTTGAACTGGGCAGTTGCAGAGATGACGAGCAGATACAAAAAATTTGCTGATACTGGAGTGAGGGATCTAAAGGGCTATAACAAGCTCCTTGCAGAAAAGAATGATCCTGACAATCCACCGCTTCCACAGCTTGTTGTTATCGTAGACGAGCTTGCTGACCTTATGATGGTTTCAGCCAACGAGGTTGAGGATGCAATCTGCAGATTGACTCAGCTGGCAAGAGCTGCAGGTATCCATTTGATAATTGCAACCCAGCGTCCATCAGTAGATGTCATCACAGGACTTATCAAGGCCAACATGCCAAGTAGAATTGCTTTTGCTGTGTCCAGTGGTGTTGATTCGAGGACGATCCTTGATATTAACGGCGCAGAAAAGCTCCTTGGTAAGGGCGACATGCTCTTTTACCCCCAGGGCTACACAAAACCGGCCAGAGTTCAGGGAGCATTTGTTTCAGACAAGGAAGTACAGGCAGTTACTGATTTCTTGAAAAACCAGGGAATCGACTCTTCATATAGCGAAGAAATTGAGATGCAGATAAATAATCTGCAGAGCCAGTCCGGTGGAGGAGGCGGAAGTTTTGGATCTTCCGATCCGGATTCAGGCAGAGATGAGTACTTTGTTCAGGCAGGGAACATAATCATAGAAAAAGAAAAGGCTTCAATCGGAATGCTGCAAAGAGTCTTCAAGATCGGCTTTAACAGAGCCGCAAGGATCATGGACCAGCTTTGCGAGGCCGGAGTAGTTGGAGATGAGGAAGGTACCAAGCCCAGGAAAGTACTGATGTCAAAAGCGGAGTTTGAATCTTATTTAAACGGAGGAGAGTAAATGGCTGTAAAGAGTGATATCGAAATTGCACAGGAAGCTAAGATGCTTCACATCAGAGAGGTGGCACAAAAGCTGTCTATTACCGAAGATGACCTTGAGTATTATGGCAGATACAAGGCTAAGCTTACGGAAGAATACCTCTCAAAGGTACAGGGGAATAAGAAGGGCAAGCTTATTCTCGTAACTGCGATCAATCCTACTCCAGCAGGTGAAGGAAAGACCACTACCAGCGTAGGACTTGGAGATGCACTTAACAGGCTTGGCTACAAGACTGTAATTGCACTTCGTGAGCCTTCTCTTGGACCATGTTTTGGTATAAAGGGTGGAGCTGCAGGTGGTGGATATGCACAGGTTGTTCCTATGGAAGACCTTAACCTCCACTTTACCGGAGATTTTCATGCAATAACTGCTGCAAACAACCTTTTGGCCGCACTTCTCGATAATCACATACAGCAGGGTAATGAACTTGGCATCGACACCAGACAGATCATCTGGAAAAGAGCTGAGGACATGAACGACAGAGCTCTTAGAAATATTGTAGTAGGTCTTGGCGCCAAAGCTGATGGCGTTCCAAGAGAAGATCATTTTGTTATAACAGTTGCTTCAGAGATAATGGCTATTCTTTGTCTTGCCAGTGATATGAACGACTTAAAAGCAAGACTATCAAGGATAATCGTTGCTTATACAAGAGACGGCGAGCCTGTAACAGCCAAGGACTTAAATGCAGTTGGCTCTATGGCAGCTCTTTTGAAGGATGCAATAAAGCCTAATCTTGTTCAGACTCTTGAGCACACACCAGTTATTGTTCATGGCGGACCTTTTGCCAATATCGCTCATGGCTGTAACTCAGTAAGAGCAACTAAGACAGCTCTTAGCATTTCAGACTATACAGTTACAGAGGCAGGCTTTGGTGCTGACCTTGGTGCTGAGAAGTTCCTTGACATCAAGTGCAGGATCGCAGGCCTTAAGCCTGATGCAGTTGTGCTTGTTGCAACAATAAGAGCACTTAAGTACAACGGCGGCGTTGCTAAGGCTGACCTTGGAACAGAGAACCTTGAGGCTCTCAAAAAAGGTATTGTTAACCTTGAAAAGCACATTGAGAACATCCAGAAATACGGTGTTCCTGTTGTAGTTACTCTCAACGCATTCCTTACAGATACTCAGGCAGAGATGGATTATGTAAAGGCCTTCTGTGAGGAGAGAGGCTGCAAATTTGCCCTGTCAGAAGTATGGGCTAAGGGCGGCGAAGGCGGAGAAGCTCTCGCAAAAGAAGTTATTGAGACTATAAACACCAAGCCATCTAATTATGCTCCAATCTATCCTGATGATATGTCTCTTCAGGACAAGATAACTACTGTATCAAAAGAAATCTATGGCGCAGACGGCGTGAACTTTGCACCAGCAGCACTTCGCCAGCTTAAGAAGATTGAAGAGATGGGATTTGGAAAGCTTCCTGTATGCATGGCCAAGACACAGTATTCGCTTTCTGATGATCCTGCACTTCTTGGAAGACCAAGAGATTACAATATCACTGTTCGTGAGGCATATGTATCTGCAGGTGCAGGCTTTGTTGTTGCACTGACCGGAGCAATCGTTACTATGCCAGGTCTTCCTAAGAGACCAGCTGCCTTTGATATTGATGTCAATGAAGAAGGCAAGATTGTAGGATTATTCTAAGGAGCTAATATGAGTGCTACTTTAATTGATGGTAAGGCTATATCACAGCAGATAAAGGATGAGCTTAAGGAAAAATGCTTGGAGCTAAAGGACAAGGGCATAGAAGTTACGCTGGCTGTTATCCTTGTAGGAAGCGATCCTGCTTCCCAGGTATATGTTAGAAATAAAAAGAGAGCCTGCGAATATATTGGCTATAATTCTCTTTCCTATGAGCTTCCAGAAGATACAACCATGGAAAAGCTCCTTGGTATTATTGATGAGCTCAACAATCGAAGCGATGTGGATGGCATTCTTGTTCAGATGCCACTTCCAAAGCATATGGATGAGAAAAAAGTAATAAATGCTATTCGACCTGATAAGGACGTAGATGGATTCCATCCAATGAACGTCGGGGCTCTTGTGGTAGGAGATAAGGGATTTGTATCCTGCACTCCTGCAGGGGTTATACAGCTCCTTAAAAGAGGGCTTCCTGATTATGATATATCAGGAAAAGAGTGCGTCATTGTAGGAAGGTCCAATATAGTTGGCAAGCCAATGTCTCTTTTGATGCTAAGAGAGAATGCCACTGTGACTGTGGCTCATTCCAGGACCAGCAATCTTAAAGAGGTGTGCAAAAGAGCTGATATTATAATTGCTGCTGTAGGAAAGGCAGGAGTTATAACAAAAGACCATGTTAAGCCCGGAGCAGTTGTTATTGATGTGGGTATTAACAGGGGCGATGACGGAAAGCTTTGCGGAGACGTAAAGTTTGATGAAGTTTCTGAAATAGCTCATGCCATAACTCCGGTACCTGGCGGTGTTGGACCAATGACCATTGCCATGCTCATGAATAACTGCTATGAAGCTGCACTATCACACAAGTTGGGAGAATAAATGAAGTGTCCTAATTGTGGCCTTGAGATTCCGGAAGGACATATGTATTGTGACCACTGTGGCCTTGAGATCAATTTCGTCCCAGAGTTTGATCCTGAAGTAGAAAACGAGATCAATGCCACTTTATCCGGAATGGCAGATGAACTAAATAAAGAAGACCGGGAAAAAGAGGAAAAGAGAAAGAAGAGAAAAAAGCTGATCCGTGCTATCACTTCAAGATGGCAGATGATCCTTGCTTCTTTGATGGCTTTTGCTCTTTTGGCTATTGCTGCATTTTACCTGTTTGCCTATAACAGCAAGTCTTCGCTTTACTATCTGAGGCAGGCTGAGAATGAAAAAGCCAAGGGAAGTATTGAGAGTGCTATTGAGATATTAAAGGATGGACACAAAGATCATCCAAATAACACTGACATTATTTTTCGAATGTCAGACTATTATCTTGAAGATGGCAATACCAGTGAAGCTGTAGATACACTAAGGATCATTACGGACGGATCTTCTTTCACAGATGAGAAAGTGCTTAATGCCTATGAGAGTATCATTTCAATCTACAGGCAAAGTGGTGACTATGACAAGGTGGCACAGATTCTGAATGAAAGTGATGCTCCTGCTGTGGAAGGGCTTCGCCAGAGGTATATACCGGCAATGCCTGTAATGAGTCCCGTTTCAGGAACTTATACAGAAGTAAGTGTGAATATTAAACTCCTTGAGGGAACCTCCAACAAGATCTACTACACAGTCAATGATGGCGAACCGGATTCTGGAAGTATCATGTATGATAATGAGATCGTGCTTGATGATGATGGGACATATAACATCAAGGCAGTTGCTGTGAATGAATATGGTATTTCCAGTCCTGTATCTGAGTGTGAGTATACAGTTGAAAAAGGAGCTCCTGCAGAGCCTGAGATAATGGAACCAAGCGGTGACTACAACCAGAACACAATGATAGTTGCTGTTGCTGAGGCAGGAACATCTATCTTTTATACCACCGATGGCAGTGATCCAACCATGGAGTCCAAACAGTATGTATCACCGATCACAATGCCTGTTGGAAGCAGTCATTTCAGATTTATTGCATATGACAACGATGGGAACTTCAGTGAGATAGTAGACAGGCAGTATCATCTGATCTATACAAGACTTGTTTCTACGGAGCAGGCTGTTAACAACCTTGTTAGTACTTTGGTAAGGCTTGGATATCTTTTGGATAATACCGGAAAGGCCATAGGAGTGGAGGGTCACAACGAATACATCTATAACTCTGTAATAGAGATACAGGGAGCGGGAGAGTATTACGTTGTAGTCGAAAACCACGTATCCAATGATGGAACAGTGGCTCCAACAGGGCTTATGTATGCTGTTAATACTCATGACGGCGCAGTAAACAGACTTGGCTATGATTCAAGCGGCAAATATACACTTATCACGATATCAAACAGGTAGAGAGCACTTTAACGGTTTAAAGGTTTAACGCTTGAAATTTTGCCTGTCTTCGGTTATTATTTTTAATTAAGCGTGAATAATTATTAGGGGAACAATAAATTTTTTTGGTAGGAGGATTACTATGTTCAAGATTTTGGAGGCCAGAGAGCTGACAACAAACATTTATCAGATGATTGTTGAGGCTCCACGTGTGGCTAGTGCCTGTTTACCAGGACAGTTTCTGATCATTCGTGTTCATGAAGATGGAGAGAGAATACCTCTCACAATTTGTGACTACGACAGAGAAAAGGGTACAGTTGAGATCGTAGTTCAGGCTATTGGTGCTGAAACTTTTAAGCTCTCTAAGCTTAAGGCTGGTGATGAACTGGCTGATGTTGTGGGACCTTTAGGCAAAGCTTCTGACCTGGTTTATGAGGACATCGATGAACTTAAGAAAAAGAAGATCGTATTCATCGCAGGCGGTGTTGGTACAGCACCAGTTTATCCTCAGGCTAAGTGGCTTAAGGAACATGGCGTTGACTGTGATGTTATTATCGGTGCCAAGAACAAGGATCTTGTAATCCTTGAGGATAGATTTAAAGAGGTTTGTAACCTTCATATCACAACAGATGACGGTTCCTACGGAAGAAGTGGAATGGTTACTGTAGCACTTCAGGATCTTTGGAATGAAGGCAACAAGTATGATCACTGTGTTGCTATCGGACCTATGATCATGATGAAATTTGTGTGCAAGCTTACCAAGGAGCTTGGTATTCCTACTGTAGTAAGCATGAATCCTATTATGGTTGATGGAACAGGAATGTGTGGAGCATGCAGACTTACTGTTGGCGGCGAAGTAAAATTTGCCTGCGTTGATGGACCAGAGTTTGATGGACACAAGGTTGATTTCGATCAGGCTATGAATCGAATGAAGCTTTACAAGACAGAAGAAGGAAGGCTCATGCTCAAGGCCCAGGAAGGTGACACACATCACGGCGGTTGCGGTAATTGCTAATATTCTGAAATAGGAGAATCGATATGGATGGATTTGTAAGAGTTCCTGTTCGCGAACAGGATGCAAAAGAAAGAGCCAAGAACTTTAGGGAAGTTTGTCTTGGATACAACAAAGAAGAAGCAGAGAGTGAAGCTACAAGATGCCTTAACTGTAAGAATCCCAAGTGCGTAGAGGGATGTCCTGTTTCAATTGATATCCCTGCATTTATTCAACAGGTTAAGGAAGGAAATGTTGAAGGCGCATATCAGACAATCAGTAAGTCAAGTGCCCTTCCAGCAATTTGCGGAAGAGTTTGCCCACAGGAGAGCCAGTGCGAAGGTAAGTGCGTAAGAGGCATTAAGGGTGATCCTGTTTCAATTGGTAAGCTTGAGAGATATGTTGCTGATACAGCAAGAGAAATGGGCATTGTTCCTGAGGGTGCCAAGGAGAAAAAGAACAAGAAGGTTGCAGTTATCGGCTCAGGTCCTTCTGGACTTACCTGTGCTGGAGACCTTGCAAAGATGGGCTATGATGTAACTATCTTTGAAGCACTTCATGAGGCTGGCGGAGTACTTGTTTATGGTATTCCTGAATTCCGTCTTCCTAAGAGTGCAGTAGTTAAAAAGGAAATCGAAAACGTTAAGGCTCTTGGCGTAAAGCTTGAGACCGATGTTGTTATTGGAAAGTCGGTTACAATTGATGAGCTTATGGAGAAAGAGGGCTTTGAGGCAGTATTTATTGGATCAGGTGCCGGCCTTCCAAGATTCATGAACATCCCTGGCGAGCAGGCTATGGGTGTATTCTCAGCCAATGAGTATCTTACAAGAAGCAACCTGATGAAGGCTTTTGATGAGAACTCAACTACTCCTATCATGAGAGCTAAAAAGTGCGTAGTAGTTGGTGGTGGTAACGTTGCTATGGACGCAGCAAGAACAGCTCTTCGTCTTGGAGCTGAGGTACATGTTGTTTACAGACGTGGTGAGGAAGAGCTTCCTGCACGTAAGGAAGAGGTTCATCACGCTAAGGAGGAAGGCATCATATTTGACCTTCTTACTAATCCTGTTGAGATCCACGAGGACGAGAATGGATGGGTAAAGAGCATCACATGTATCCGTATGGAGCTTGGAGAGCCTGATGAGTCTGGTAGAAGAAGCCCAGTTGAGATTCCTGGCTCAGAGTTTGAGATAGAGTGCGATGCAGTTATCATGTCACTTGGAACATCACCTAACCCTCTTATTTCTTCTACTACTGAGGGACTTGAGGTTAACCGCAGAAAGTGCATCGTAGCAACAGAAGAGACTGGACAGACATCCAAGGAAGGCGTATTTGCAGGCGGTGATGCAGTAACTGGAGCAGCTACTGTTATTCTTGCAATGGGTGCTGGAAAGGCAGCTGCCAAGGGAATTGATGAGTACCTGTCTTCAAAGTGATCTTTGAACTATAATATACCTGCAATCTGGGGCATGGGTTAGTTTATCTAACCTATGCTCTTTTTTGTATTTATGAAGAAAAATTAAGAAATTTCGACGGTAAATCTTAAGATTTTGCTGATAACATGAGGGTAACAGATATTATAGAAAGCCAAGGTGTGGTATAATATCAAAGATTGTGAGAATGGAGAGAAAGAGAAAATGGATAAACAGGAGAAAATAAAGATTGCAATTACTGCAGGTATTGCAGCAGTAATTTTACTGATCTTGGTTTTAGTGCTTACGCTTTCTGGTGCTAAGGATAATGGAGATGATCAAAAGCTAAGTGAGAGTATACAGGAATATGCTGACATTGCAGCAAGCAGCGCCTCTGTAGAAGATGTGATAACAGCTTCAGATGAAAGCAGCAGCGAGGATTCAGCAGAGGAAGTGGCAGAAGATAGTAGCGCCGCTTCCAGCAGCCAGTCGGTAGATGTTCTTACTACAACTTCAAAAATGGAAGCTGCAAAGGAGACTGTATCTGGTAACAGCTTTTATGCTACTGATAAGGCAACTTTAAAGAATGTATATAAGGGACTTAAGATCGATGTTAAGTCTCAGCTTGAAGAGCTTTATACTTACTGGTCTGATGATAATACTGCAGCTGTAAGGGATCTTGCACACCTTGAAAGATTTGAGGCTATGTCATACCAGCTTTGTGGAACTAATGATTTTTACTATTATGGTGAAACAAATAGTGATGGCAAGCCAAATGGAACTGGCGTAGCGGTATATGGAGACGATCAGTATTATTATGGACAGTGGTCTGATGGACTTAGAAGCGGCAATGGAACCTGGATTTCTTTTTACCCAGACTATAGTCAGTATGTAGTTACAGAGCACATGTATTCAGGACAGTGGGATAATGACCTTCCAAATGGCAAGGGACAGGAGCACTATGACTACAATTTTGGGGATATGAATAAGGCTGATTACTATCTTCAGAATGCAATTGGTGAGTTTTCAAATGGCCTATATAACGGAGAAATGTATATCATAACTGTAGATAAGGATGAGAATACCATAGAGTGGGTCGGTACCTGCAAAAATGGCTCATGGGAGCAGGTTCTTTACTCTACAGTTGATAAAAATGGCAGGGCACCATACTTGTCACAGAGAGAGGACTCTGAGCGCCATTTGTACATGACAATGGAAGGCGCTAAGAATAACGGCGTCAGGGGTATTATTTACGGCGGAAGTGTAAAAGGATACTGATTTGGTAAAGATAAGTATTATCTGTGTAGGTAAGATTAAGGAAAAATACTGGCTTGATGCGATCGCAGAGTACTCCAAGAGGCTTTCAAGATACTGCAAGCTAAATATCATCGAAGTTGCTGATGAAAAGACACCAGATGATGCATCAGATGCTGAGTGTGATGCAATAAAAAAGAAAGAGGCTGATAAGATACTTAAAAAGATCGACAGCCAGGGGCTTGTGTGTACATTGGAAATCGCAGGGAAGCGCTTTACTTCAGAAGGCTTTGCTTCTTTCATTGATGGAAGCAGCACAAGGACCAGTCACATCCAGTTTGTGATCGGAGGTTCTCTTGGACTTCACAGAAGCGTCCTTGATCAGTCTGATATGGGGATCAGTTTTTCAGATATGACATTTCCTCATCAGATGATGAGAGTGATCTTGTTAGAACAGATATACAGGGGCTTTCGTATTACAAACGGTGAGCCTTATCACAAGTAATATGGGGATAGATCTTTTATATGAGTGAGATTACAGAACTTAGGCTTTCTCTCACAGCAGAGGATGAGAGAAGTATTTTTGGGGACAACGACAACTACATAAGAAAAATAGAAAAAAGCCTTTCTGTTGAAATAATCGACAGAAATGGCGAGCTTCACATAATTGGCGACAGGGAAGGCGTAAGCAATGCTTCTCAGATAATAAGGGATCTGGTAAAGCTGTCAAGACGCGGATCTTCTATAGAGGAGCAGAGTATAGACTATGCCATTTCTCTTAAGAAGGACAAAGAGACAATTGGTCTTTCAGAGGATGAGGAAAAGAATAGCTTATCCTACATCGATACAGATGTTATCTGTCATACGATAAGTGGTAAGCCAATAAAACCCAAGACTCTTGGTCAAAAGAAATACATAGATGCTATAAGGAATAAAATGATAGTCTTTGGACTTGGTCCAGCGGGTACTGGTAAGACATACCTTGCTATGGCTATGGCCATCACCGCATTTCAAAGGGAAGAGGTTGGAAGGATCATTCTTACAAGACCTGCTATAGAAGCTGGAGAGAAGCTGGGATTCTTACCTGGAGATCTGCAGAGCAAGGTTGACCCATACCTCAGGCCTCTTTATGATGCCCTTTACCAGATCATGGGTACAGAGAACTTCCTTAAAAACATGGAGAAGGGACTGATCGAGGTTGCGCCTCTTGCTTACATGAGAGGGAGGACCCTTGATAATGCCTTCATAATTCTGGACGAAGCACAGAACACAACTCCTGCCCAGATGAAGATGTTCCTTACACGTATCGGATTTGGATCAAAGGTGATTATAACTGGAGATTCATCACAGAAGGATTTATCTCCTGATGTAAAGTCTGGCCTTGATATTGCAGAAAGCGTCCTTAAGGGAATCGATGATATAGCCTTCTGCAATCTGACAAGTGCTGATGTTGTAAGGCATCCACTTGTTCAAAAGATTGTCAAAGCCTACGAGGACTACGAAAAGAAAGCTGCAAATAAGCAGGCTAAGAGAAAAATTCAGAAGGTGGAGAGACAAAGGTCGAATGGAAGGGGATAAATCTGCATCAAGATATAATCTGATATATATGGCGCTTTTTCTTTTCACTGGCGCGTTTGTTTTTGCATTTTCATTTATTGTTGGGAAAAGCTATGAGGCCATACTAAGAAACACTGTTGTTTCAATGCTTTCAGCTGGAACAGTTCTGTTTATGATAAGGGATGCCATGGGAAGGGGACCAGAGGGCTTTTCTTATGACAACTATTACAGAAAGATAAGATTTATCGTAGTCTTTGCCGGAATGGTTGTTTTGTCCTGCGTGCTGTCCCTGGTTCCAAATGAGTTTTGGCCGTATATGTCACTGTTTGTGATACTGGCTTTGTTTTCTAACAGCGAAATTGGAATGATTGCTGGTATTTCTTTTACCACAATATCAGTTATGCTTGAGAAAAATGGTGGTTTTGGTGAACTGTTTATGTATGTTCTTGCAGGGGCAGTAGCCATAGCGCTTTTTCGTGACCTTAAGGAAAATACTGCTATTGGCCTTCCGGTATTTATATCGCTGCTGATGCAGGCTGTGCTTATAATAGCTTACAATGTGCTGTTCCAGAACAGGACATTTTCTATAAATATCCTGATCCTTCCGATCCTTAACCTTATGCTGAATCTTATTATTCTCCTGGTGTTCCTCAACATGTTCGGAGTTTACGTTATCCGTAAGTCCAACGACATGTATATGGAGATAAACGACGTATCATACCCGCTTCTTGTAAGCCTAAAGGAAAAGGATAAGGATGAGTATTTCAGAGCTATCCACACAGGATATCTGGCAGAAAGAATTGCACTTGGCCTTGGCTTTAACGACAGAGCTGTTAAGGCCTGTGCTTATTATCACAGGATCGGTGTGCTGGATGGAGGCCTTAAGTGGTCAGATGTAGAGCATTACTATGTCGATAATAATTTCCCAATTGAGGCAGTAGAATTCCTTCACGAATATATCGAGCCTCCAAAGGGATGTGTGAAGTCAAAAGAGGCGCTTGCTGTCCAGTTATCAGAGACTGTCATAGCCTCAATAATGTATCTTATCAAACAGAATAAAGATGCTAAAATAGATTATGACAAGCTTATTGATAATCTCTTTGACAAGAAAGAGGCAAGCGGAGAATTAAAGGATTATGCAGTTACCTTCATGGAATATGACAGGATGAGGGCAATCTTAAAGAAAGAGAAGCTTTACTATGACTTTTTACGTTGAGAATGAAGTAAATGCTGAGTTTGATTTTGATATAGAAAAGCTATCTACTATGGTAGCAGGTAGAGTTCTTGAATCAGAAGGCTGCGATTATGATGTGGAAATTGGCCTTACCATTACAGATGATGAGGGGATAAAAGAGCTAAACAGTCAGTTTAGGGATATAGACAAGCCAACGGATGTCTTATCCTTTCCAAACGTGAATTATGAAACTCCTGGGGATTTTTCAGTTATTGAATCAGACCAGAAGGTTGACCTTATAAATCCTGATAGCGGCAAGATAATGTTTGGGGACATTGTCATCAATGAGAAAAGAGTCAGAGATCAGGCCGCTGAATATGGTCATAGTGAGAAGAGGGAGTTTGCTTTTTTGGTGGCCCATTCAATGCTCCATCTTTGTGGATATGACCACATGGAAAATGATGAGGCTGCTGTAATGGAAAAGAAGCAGGAGGAGGTTCTAAGTAGCCTTGGTATAACAAGGGACTAAGAGCTTTAGTTTTTAAGTATTGTTGTGGGAGAACGCCGTAGTGAAGACGTATGCAGAAGCTAAACGAATAAGACCAGATATACTTACAGCAGCTGTGTATATTTCTGCATGTATACTCATGGTCTTTTTGATCATATCAGAAAAGATATTTGGGGATACGGGAATGTATTTTGCCTCAGGTCCTTTGTCCATTTATCTGTTATTTTATTTAGGGCTTGTTTTATCAGTTCAAAAAGCAGTTTATATAATGGTCAGGCTAAGGGCCAGAAGATCTCAGTACTTAAATGCTGAGACTAATATGCAAAGATCAATGAGGATTTTTTCACTGGCAGGAATTTTTGCCGGAGTGGTCCTTATTCTTGCCTGCTTCCCCATTTCCACAAAGGGATTTGGAACAGAAAGAGGTTATATTCAGATCATAATGGCAGGAGCTTGCGTCCTGTTTTTGGGAATTCAGGGAGTGCTTCGGGGATATCTTCAGGGAATTGGTTATACCAAGCCAATTGTTATCTCAGATATGCTGGTGGCAATAGTTTCTTTTGTTTCTGGTGTCATTATATCAGGAGTTTTATACAGCTATGGAACCAAGGTAAATGACCTTTTACATGTGGATGAGTTTTCATCGGTATATGGCTCTGTTGGAATGATGGCTGGTATTCTGATAGGATCTCTATCAGGCTTTATCCAGAGTGTTATCAGTTACAACTTAAGAAAAAATGAGATAGCAAGCTTTGTAAAAACAGGGGCACCCAGGTATCTTGATAATAAAAATGATGTTTTGACAGGCATAAGACCTATAATGCTTCTTTACTGTGCTCCTGCACTTGTGTTTATTTTTGACCAGTGCTTTTACTCAGTCTATATGAGAAAGGTGCACGAGGATATTGATTTTAAGACTGTTTATGGCATGGCTTTTGGAAGAGTAGAAGTTCTTGCTATTTTGATCATGCTTATATGCTGCATTCCGTTTATTAAATCTCTTAACAGGATCATGGCAAGAGTTGAAAGGGATGAGCATGAGGGATCAAGGGAGAGATTCAGAGGTTTTATGCGCTTTTCCAATATGCTCTTTATTCCTGTCACAGTATTTGTACTTGCGGCAAATGAGCTTTTAATGACTTCGGTTTATGGAAAGAGCAGCAACCTTGCCAATTCTTCACTGATGCTGGGATCACTGCTCATATATTTTGTCGGGTATATGGTTATGTTTTCGTGGCTTCTTAGCCACATGGGCAAATCGGTTCTGACAATGTTAAATACCCTGGTATGCCTTGCGTTACATGTAGCGCTGATGATCCTGTTTGTTCCGGTTTTAAGTCTTGGAATCCTGGGAGTACTTCTTGCTGTCATCATAGCGGCAGCTATATACGATATACTGAATCTTCTTGAGCTTTCCAAGATCCTTTCAAACAGGCAGGAGTATCTAAAGACATTTTTGATGCCACTTTTGTCATCGGCAATTGCAGGTGTTTTGGTGTTCCTGATAGGAAGACTTCTTGCCGGACTTATTGGCGAGATTCTGACACTTGTTATCTGTATAGTGGTATTTTGGGTTGTATATATGATAGCGATGATATTTTTACGGGGCGTAAGAGCCCATGAGCTTCGCAAAGTCTTTTTAGGTCAGCTCTTTTATGGCATTGCCACAATGATCCAGACAGAAGAGCGGTATGAGGGATAAATTTGAGTAAGAAGATTTATGTGTGTGGCGGCGGCGCATCAGGAATGTGCGCTGCCATATATGCGGCAAGAAATGGCGCAAAGGTTTGCATAATTGAAAAGAACGACTGCCTCGGCAAAAAGCTCTCCATGACAGGCAATGGGAGATGCAATCTCACCAACCTTAACATGAGTGAAGACTGCTATAATGCTGCCGCAAGAAGCAGAATGAAGGATTGGCTTGGAACGTATGGCGCGGAAGATGTCATATGTTTTTTTAAATCTCTGGGAGTTGTGGTAAAAAGCGAAGATGGCTATATTTATCCGGTTTCTGGTCAGGCTAAGACTGTCGTAGATGCTCTGAAAAATGAGATCAAAAGACTCGGTGTAGAGGTGGTTTACAAAGAGCAGCTTAAGTCTGTAGCTGGTCTTGAAGATGGCTCTTTGGAGATAGTTACAGATAAATCCAGGTACCAGGCAGACAGGAGCATCATTGCAGTTGGCTCTTTATCTGGTGTTAAAAGCACCATGTCTACTGGTGATGGCTATTACATTTGCAAAAAGCTTGGAATGACAATAAAAGATACATTCCCTGCACTTGTGGGCTTTAAGTGTGAGGAAGATGAGTATCTTCCAGAAAAGGGAGTAAGGTGCGACGCACGGATATCCTTTATTCTTGGAAGTGAGGTCCTGTCAAGCGAACAGGGGGAACTTCAGATAACATCTGATGGAATATCAGGAATACCTGTAATGCAGGCTTCAAGAGATGTGATCAGGTTTGTTGAAGAGAAAAAACCTGTATATGCAGCTATTGATTTTTTTCCTGACTACGATGAGAATGACTTTGCTTGTCTTAAGAAGGATATGCTTCGCCTTAAGGACGAACGGACTATAGAGGAGTTTCTTTTAGGCTTCGCTAATCAGGGCGTAACAGATATGATCCTTGCCAGGATGAAAATATCAAAGACCATGAAGATGAAGAATATTTCCGACAGCTTTGCTGAGTGCATTCTTGACAGCTACAGGAACCTTAAGATAAAAATTGAAGGCAGCTACGGATATCAGGCATCTCAGGTAACTGCTGGCGGCGTTAGCATAGCTGAAGTTGGAAGCGATTTTTCTTTTAATAAAAACAGGAACATTTACGTAATTGGTGAACTTCTGGATGTAGACGGCAGATGCGGCGGATATAACCTTCAGTTTGCCTTTACCAGCGGATCCATCGCAGGATGCGCTTCTTCCCTATAAGGAATAAGATTTAATTTATGATAAGAATTGGACAGATCAAGTTTGAAATCACTGAAAATACCACATATGACGAGGAAAAAGTAAAAAAGCTCCTTGCTATTAAGGCTGCAAAAAAGCTTAAGATTTCTGCCT
Source organism: Butyrivibrio sp. (assembly GCF_017940685.1). Lineage (GTDB taxonomy): Bacteria > Bacillota > Clostridia > Lachnospirales > Lachnospiraceae > Butyrivibrio. The sequence continues at coordinate 24,642 of NZ_JAGAYD010000028.1, forward strand.
CTGAAATAACAGGGATAGGGATCTCAAAGCACTCCATCGACGCAAGAAAAAAGCCTTTACTGTTTGATGTATATGTGGCTGATGTGACAGTAAAAGGTGATGAAGAAAAGATAGTAAAGAGAGCAAAAGATAAGAATATAGCTGTCTTTGCAAAGAAGGAATATGACTTTTTCAAGGCGGCAGGCACCAAGCCATTTAACTCTGATAAAATGGTTGTGATAGTAGGAGCAGGTCCTGCAGGACTTTTCTGCGGCTATGAACTTGCAAAGCATGGCTTTAAGCCGGTTATCCTTGAAAGAGGCGCTGATGTCGATAAGAGGACAGAGATCGTTAATAATTTTTGGAAGGATGGCAAGCTAAATCCTGCTACCAATGTGCAGTTTGGAGAAGGCGGTGCCGGAACCTTTTCAGATGGTAAGCTTAACACCATGGTTAAGGACAAGGATGGAAGGCTTGACAGGGTCCTTGATATTTTTGCCTCCCACGGAGCACCAGGCAGGATCAGGTATGAGTCCAAGCCACACATTGGCACTGACATTTTGCGGGAAGTTGTTAAGAACATAAGAAATGAATTTATAAGCCTTGGTGGAGAGATACTCTTCGAAAGCCAGGTAACTGATATAAGATTAGATCATGATGGCTCAGTAAAGGCTGCAGTTTGTGGAGAAAAGGAATACCCCTGCGACTATCTGGTGCTTGCAATCGGGCACAGTGCAAGGGATACCTTCTACATGCTTAAAGATTTGGGAGTTAGCATGCAGCCTAAGCCCTTTGCAGTGGGCTTTAGGGTTGAACATCCTCAGAGTCTTATTAATGAATCCCAGTATGGCAAAAGAGATATTGGAGCTTTGTCAGCAGCTCCCTACAAGCTTACTACTACAACAGCTGAGGGCAGAGGCGTTTATTCATTTTGCATGTGCCCCGGGGGATACGTGGTAAATGCATCATCTGAAGAGGGGATGCTTGCAGTAAACGGTATGAGCTATAGCGGAAGGAACGGAAAAAACGCCAACTCAGCAATAATCATCACTGTTGATCCAAAGGATTTTGGCACAAGTGATGTCTTGTCTGGCGTTGAGTTTCAAAGAGGACTTGAAAAGAAGGCTTATGAACTTGCTGGCGGTAAGATCCCAATTGAATACTATGGGGATTTTAAAAAGGCTGTAACTGGGGAAGATGCCTTAGATACAGAAGATTCCGGCCTTATAGATGAGCATTTTTCTCCGCAGATGAAGGGAAGTTATGAGTTTTCAGCTGTCCATGAGATACTTCCAGAAGAGCTTAATAAAGCGTTTGTTGAAGGCATGGAAAACTTTGGAAAGACCATAAAAGGATATAATGACAACAGGGCCCTTGTGTCTGGTGTTGAGAGCAGAACTTCATCTCCTGTAAGGATAAACAGGGGAAATGACGGCTTTTCTGAGAATATAAAGGGACTGTTCCCCTGCGGAGAAGGCGCAGGCTATGCAGGAGGTATCATGTCTGCTGCCATGGACGGAATACGGATCGCGCAGCTCCTTGCCAGAAAGGCGGCGGGAATTGACTAAGGACGATCTGAGAAAACAGGCTCTTTTGAAAAGAGACAGCCTTTTAAAAGATAAGATAACAGGCTATAGCAGAGAGATATTTGATAAACTCACAGCTCTTTTATCCTACAAAGAAGCTGGGAACATTCTTATCTACGCATCTATGAGAAGCGAAGTCATCACAGATGAGATAATACTGGATGCACTTGCTTCTGGGAAAAGAGTCTTTTGCCCTAAGGTAGTTGATAAAACAAACGGACTAATGACATTTGTCAGGATCAGGGCTTTAGAAGAGCTTAAGAAAGGCTATTTTGGAATCAGAGAGCCCGTGGTACCCAGTGGATATGCTGAACCAGACTTTGATATTGATAAAAGCCTGATTGTTATGCCACTTGTTTGTTTTGATGATGATAGAAACCGCATTGGATACAGCGGAGGCTTCTATGACAGATATCTGGCTATGCACAAAGGTATGAAGTCTGTTGCTATAGCTTTTGAATGCCAGAAAACTGATGGCAGGATACCGGCTGATGCCTTTGATGTGGCGCCTGATATGATCGTTACTGAAGAAAGTATTTACTGATGGGAAGAAGAAAGAGAGATACAATTGAATTTCGCTTCTATGAAGTCCCTCAGGGTCAGGATTGTCTGGCTCTTCTTGGCGAGAGCTGGATAAGGGTGTATGGCATAGATGAAAAGTACCTTCACTTTCATAATCTTTTTGAAGTTGGATACTGCAGGAACGGAAAGGGAGATCTTGTACTTGATGAGGAAGTAAGGAAGTATGAAACGGCTATGTTTTCAATAATTCCTGCAAACTACCCGCATACAACTTTAAGCCCTGTGGCCAATTTCTGGGAGTATCTGTTTTTTGATGTTGACCAGATACTTAGGCTCATTTATCCGGGAAATCCTACAAAGCAGAGGGAAGCAGCTGAAATCATCGACAAAAATGCAGACCTTATATATGAGTATGAACATCCTGAAATGGCAGAAGTCATAAAGAGGATCATGGAGGAGATGAGGGATAAAAAGCCCTACTACATTGAGACTACCCAGAATCTTCTAAAGGCATTTGTTTTGATGCTGATAAGATACCAGAGCCAAAAGGAAGAGGCAAGGAAAATCAGTGTTGATGGTGATGATGGCTCTGCAATGATGCTAATAAGACCTGCGCTTGAGTATATTGACAAAAACTACCCTGAGCCTATCAAGGTATCTGAGCTGGCACACTGCTGCAATATCAGTGAACCCCACTTCAGACGTATTTTTGTGGACACCATAAACATGTCTCCAATAGACTATCTTAATCTTGTAAGAATACAAAATGCCTGCAAGATAATGAACAAAACTGATCATTCCATGGAGGTTGTGGCGTCGGAATGCGGCTTTTCGACTTTTTCAACTTTTAACCGCAACTTCAGGAAATTCCTTGATACTTCGCCTTACCAGTGGAAAAAGAATAAGGACAATTACGAAAACAAACTCCTTAATTACAACATAAATGCCCTTAAGGGATGGTGAGCAAAAGTTACTTAAAGGTTTACGAAAACTTTTTCTTCACATTTTCGACATATTTGATTGAAAATGCACATTTTAGACTTTAAAATGTGTATTTTTTTTGTTTACAGTTGTTATAATGTACACATAAACCGATCGGAAACCGATTGTTTCCGTCAAAATGTATAATGCATTCACTATGACACTAGTCTGACATATGTGCAATATACATAAATGGTTTCAAATCATTTTTTCATTTAGGGAGGGTAAAAAATGAAAAGAAAAGCACTATCAATTTTCCTTGCATCAGCTATGTCACTTTCACTTTTAGCTGGATGCGGTGGCGCAGCAGACACAGCTTCAACCACAACAGACAACACAGCAGACAACACAGCAGAGGCTCCAGCACAGGACGCAGCTACTGAGGCAGCTCCTACAGCTGACGTTGCATCTGAGGGTGAGCATGAGCTTTCAGTTTATGCTTGGGACAAGAACTTCAATATCCCAGCTCTTGAGGCTGCAGAGAAGGCTTACCAGACTGTAGATCCTGATTTCAAGCTTAACATTGTTGAGCAGTCAGCATCATCAGATGTTGAAAATGCCATCACACTTGCTGCTTCATCAGGCGATTACAGCCAGCTTCCTGACATAGTTCTTTTCCAGGACCACTACATCCAGAACTACGTTACAAACTATCCAGATGCTTGGCTTGATCTTGAGGATGCAGGAATCAACTGGTCAGACTTTGGTGCTGAGAAGCTTTCATATTCAACAGTAGGCGGCAAGCACTACGGCGCTCCTGTAGATAACGGAACATCAATCTTTGCATATCGTACAGATGTCCTTGAAGAGTGCGGATATACAATTGACGATGTAACTGGTATCACATGGGATGAGTGGCTTGAGATTGGCCGTGTTGTAAAAGAGAAGACAGGTAAGTACCTTGTTTCTATGGACCACAACGGAGACGATCTTCCTTACATGATGATGCAGGCTGAAGGCCAGTCACAGTGGAAGGATGGAGAGCCTAACTTCGTTAACAACGACACATTAAAGCAGGTTCTTAATGTTATTATCACAGGAGCTAAGGACGGTGTTATCTACCTTTGCAACGATTGGTCAGAGTACACAGATACTTCTATCATCGGCGACCAGGTTGCAGGCGTATTCAATGGTAACTGGATCATTCCTACAATGCAGCAGGTATCAGAGAACAGTGGTAAGTGGGCTATTACAACAGCTCCTACACTTTCTGGAAAAGAAGGCTACGCTGCAAACGGTGGTTCTTCACTTTACGTAACAAGCAACTGCTCAAAGCCTGAGCTTGCAAAGGCATTCCTTGCATACACATTTGGCGGCGGAGAAGGTGCTATGGCTACATACGATGACGCTCTTAGAAACGGTGGTGTTATCACATGCTGCATCTCAGCTTCAAAGTCTTCTGTATATCAGGAAGGTGTTGATTTCTTCAATGGACAGTCAATCTATGCTGACATCGTTGCTATGGGTGCTAACGTTCCTGTAGTAGAGCAGAACGATTTCCACTACTCAGCACGTACTCAGATCCAGGCTGCTATCACAAACGTGATCAACGGATCAGATCTTGATACAGAACTTCAGAACGCAGAAGACCAGGTTAGATTTGAGATGGGCCTCTGATACATTGGCTCATTACATTCGCCAATGTATCAAAGGCGATCTGATGATAAAAATACGGGGAATCGGACTTCCGATTCCCCTATTTACTAGAAATATCAAAGCTATTAAATGTCACAAAGGGGGACAACAATGGGAAATAAGAAAAAAATGGGGCTCCTTGCTAAACAGAGAGCTGCTGGATGGGCTTTTCTCTTTCTTGCGTCCGCAATGATCGTTGTTATGAGCTTTTACCCTATGGTACGGGCCCTTATTACATCATTTAAAACGGGCTCTTCAGCCAATCTTCAGTGGGCTGATCCACTGATCTACAACTACAAAAGAATGTTTCAGGATAAGATGTTCATGAGATCTGTAGGAAACACATTCCTGTATCTTATAATTCAGGTTCCTATCATGCTTGTTCTGGCTATACTTCTTGCTCAACTTCTTAATAACAAAGATCTTAAGTTCAAGGGACTTTTCCGCACATGCATATTCCTTCCTTGTGCAGTATCACTGGTTTCTTACGCACTTATTTTTAGATCTATCTTTGCAACACAGGGCCTTATAAATATCATCCTTCAGAAAGTTGGAATAATTACTGAAGGCATTAACTGGCTTGGAACAACTTCAACTGCAAGAATTGTTATCATCATTGCTCTTATCTGGAGATGGACAGGATATAACATGGTTTTCTATCTTGCAGGACTTCAGAATATCGAATATTCAGTGTATGAGGCAGCCAAGATCGATGGCGCAAATGGATGGAAGACATTCTGGTATGTAACAGTACCGCTTCTTCGTCCTGTCATCATCATGACATTTATCATGTCAATAAATGGTACATTGCAGCTCTTTGATGAGTCTGTAAACCTTACAAACGGTGGACCTGCAAATACCACTATTACAATGTCTCACTACATTTACAATAACTCATTTGGACAGGGTGTTGCCAACTTTGGTTATGCATCTGCCATGTCATTCTTTGTATTTATACTTGTTGCTATACTTGCAGCAATTAACCTGAAAGTAGGTGATACACGTGACTAAGACTAAGAAGAAATTCAACAGAAGTGCTACTCAGAGAAGACTTATACCAACCTATATTTTTCTTGTAATAGCATCTTTTTTCTCAGTATTTCCTCTCTACTGGATGTTTACTGCTGCGACAAACGTAACTGTTGACGTATCAAGAGGTAAATTGTGGTTTGGTACTCACATGGTAGAAAACTTTAACAACCTTGTGGCATCAACAAACCTTTGGAAGGCCTTTGGCAATTCATGCCTTTATTCAACTGCCCAGACTATCCTTTGTATTTTCGTTTGTTCACTAGCTGGATATGGTTTTGAGCTTTATCATGACAAGGGAAAAGACATTTTGTTTGCGATACTTCTTATGGCTATGATGATCCCTGGAGTTGCAACAATGATACCTCTGTTTACAATGATGAGTAAGTTCCATTTCCTCAATACAGTATGGGGCTTTGCACTTCCTGGTATCTCAACTCCATTTATGATCATGATGTTCAGACAAAACTCACGTAATTTCCCGCCTGATATCATGGAGGCTGCCAGAATTGATGGCCTTTCAGAGCTTGCGATCTTCTTCCGCATGTATATGCCGGTTATGAAGTCTACTTATGCAGCAGCTGCAGTAATTGTCTTTATGAATTCCTGGAATGCTTATATGTGGCCAAGAGTCGTAATGACAGATAACAGGGCACAGACAATGCCAATGCTAATTGCAAACCTGGCTGGAGGATATACAATTGACTACGGAATGCTGATGATGGGCGTATTGTTCTGCTCACTTCCAACAATGTTTGTATTCTTCGTGCTTCAGAAACAGTTTGCAGAAGGTATAACAGGTTCTGTTAAATAATAAAATGAGGAAAAAGTTATGGAAAAATTTGTTTATGACATCGTAGGTGACCCCAAGATTTTTGAAGAAAACAGGCTCCCTGCACATTCTGATCACATAGTCTATAAGTCTGGGTCAGAGCTTATGGCAGGAAAGACAAGCCTTAGACTTCCTCTTGATGGAGTTTGGGAGTTTCACTATTCAAAAAATATAAAGGATGCCCCTTTGGATTTCTTTGAGGATTCCTATGATACTTCTTCATGGGACAGGATACATGTTCCTGCACACATTCAGATGGAGGGGTATGACAAGCCTCAATATGTAAATGTTCAGTATCCATGGGATGGAAGAGAGTGCCTTACTCCCCCTGAAATTCCACAGATGTTTAATCCTGTTGGAGACTATGTAAAGCACTTTACACTTCCTGAGAGCTTCAGCGGAAACAAAGTCCACATTTCTTTCCAGGGCGTTGAGAGTGGCTTTGCACTCTGGCTCAATGGAAAATATGTAGGCTATAGCGAAAATTCTTTTGACCCTGCTGAGTTTGATATTACAGATAAACTTAAAAGTGGGGATAACAGGCTTTGCGTAAGAGTATTTAAGTGGACCAGTGGAAGCTGGTGCGAGGATCAGGACTTCTTTAGATTCTCCGGAATATTCAGAAGCGTTTACCTCTTAGATATTCCTTCCACTCATATTTACGACCTTAAGACAATACCTGTTGTAGATGAGAGCTTGAAGAGCGGAAGCCTTAAGTTTGAGTTTACGACAATGGGCAGTGGATCAATAGATCTTAAGCTTAGCTTTAAGGGAGAAAAAGTCCTTGAGGGCAACATTCCTCTTGCAGATGGTGGAAACACACACGGAAGCTGCGATGTATCAGACCCGGTACTGTGGAGTGCTGAAGAACCTAATCTCTATGAACTTATTCTTACTGTCAAGGATGCAAGCGGAAAAGTAACTGAGATCATTAGACAGAACGTTGGCTTTAGACGTTTTGAACTAAAGGATGGTCTGATGCTCCTTAACGGAAAAAGAATAGTATTTAAGGGCGTCAACAGACATGAGTTTTCTAATAAAAATGGAAGAGTGCCAAGCAGGGATGAGCTTTTAACTGACATTCTCACCATGAAGAGAAATAACATCAATGCCATTAGGACCAGCCATTATCCCGATGATTCACCTCTTTATGAACTTTGCGATATCTATGGTCTTTACCTTATTGCAGAGAATAACTTAGAGACCCATGGAACATGGGAGCCCTATGAAAGAGGAGCCAAGGGCGAAGACTATGTTGTACCAAGGGATAACCTTGATTGGGAAGGGCTTCTTTTAGACAGGGTTAATTCCTGCTATCAGAGGGATAAAAACCACCCTTCAATCCTTATATGGTCCTGTGGCAATGAGGCTAATGGCGGAGTAGTACTCCATAAGATGTCATCTCTTTTTAAAGAGCTTGATAAAGAAAGGCTTGTTCACTATGAAGGCCTTTTCCATGACAGAAGATTTCCTGATACCTCTGACATGGAGAGCCAGATGTATCCAAAGGCTGCGGACATAAAGAAGTTCCTTGATGAAAATAAGGAAAAGCCTTTTATATGCTGTGAGTATTCCCATGCTATGGGTAATTCCTGTGGCGGAATGCATCTTTACACAGATCTTACTGACACAGAACCAAGGTATCAGGGCGGCTTTATTTGGGATTATATTGATCAGTCAATAACCAGGAAGGACCGCTACGGAAAAGAGTTTGAGGCCTACGGCGGAGACTTTGACGAGAGACCAAATGATGGTAACTTTAGTGGAAATGGTATCTGCTATGGTGACAGAACTCCTTCTCCTAAGATGCAGGAGGTTAAGTTCAACTACCAGAACATTTCTGTAGAGTTTGATAAAAACGGCAAAAAGTTCAAAGTCATAAATAAGAACCTCTTTGTCAATACAGACAGCTTCGACTGCTATATGATCCTTGGCGTTAACGGAACAGAGAAGATGAGAGAAAAGATGGAAATATCTGTAGCGCCACTTTCCTCAAAAAGCTTTAATGTGCCTGCTTCGATCATGGACTTTGCTTCCTGTATTGACGGCGCAGAATCCGTTAAAAATCAGTTTACAGAGTATGTTTTCACTGTTTCATTCGTGCTTAAGGATGATACTTTATGGGCATCAAAGGGCCACGAAGTAGCCTTTGGACAGACTGTATTTAAAACAAACTTTTATGAGCATACAAGTTCTCTTCCTCTTAAGTTTGTTCAGGGTAATAATAACCTTGGTATATATGGTCAGGACTTTTCCTGCATGTTCAGCTATCCAAGCGCAAGTCTCTTATCCTATGTTTATTGCGGCAGGGAGATGATGGTAAAGAACCCTCTTCCAAATTTCTGGAGGGCACCTGTTGATAATGATAATGGATACATGATGACAAGCAGGTATTCACAGTGGAAGATAGCAAGTCTTTATCCTACACTCAGAAGACCTGATGGGCCATTTGTTATGCCTGATATTATCCCTTTAGCAAATTCCATTACCATAAGGTACACCTACTTTATGCCTACAACTCCAGAGAGTGAATGCCATGTAAGCTATGAAGTATTCGGGGATGGTACCATAAGATGCGAGATGGATATGGATCTAAGCAAAGAGCTTTGCGATATGCCTGAGTTCGGAATGATCTTTAAACTGTCAGCAGACTTTGATCAGGTTACCTGGTATGGACTTGGACCTGAAGAAACCTATGCAGATAGAAAGAGAGGCGGAAAGCTCTCTGTATATAAGAATGAGGTAAAAGACAATATGGCAAAGTATCTTGTCCCTCAGGAGTGCGGCAACAAGTGCGATGTCCGCTTTGCAAAGGTTACTGACAAGCGTGGCAGAGGAATGATGTTCTTTGGAAAGCCATTCAACTTCAGCGCACTTCCATATAGCCCTCATGAGCTTGAAAATGCAATGCATCCATTTGAACTTCCTGATGTTCATTACACCTACGTAAGAACCTCACTTATGCAGATGGGAGTTGCAGGAGATGACAGCTGGGGATCAAGACCTCATAAAGAATACAGGCTCCCTAATGAAGGAAAATTAAAATATGATTTCTACTTCAGAGGAATCTGATAATAGAATACTCATAGGATTTTGAAGTGTGTCCCGGATGCCCTTTGGTATCCGGGACTTTTTTTGCCCTGAAAAGCTCATGAAAGCTAGACATTTAAGTGGCTATGTGTGATAATCAAATAGTGTTTTAAAGGGCCCTGCAAGTGATGCAGGGCTTAGTTTTAAAGTAGAGGATGAATAGCATGAATCTTGTAGAACTCTGTAAAAACGCAAAACAGGCTAAATATGAGGTGGGGAGCCTTTCTACTTCCCAGAAAAATGATGCTCTTTTATTCATAGCTGATGAACTTATCGCAAATAGTGACAGTATCATTAAGGCCAATGAAGTTGATGTCAAAAAGGGACAGGACAATGGAATGCATAAAGGTCTTATTGACAGGCTGCTTCTCAATGAAGGAAGGATCGAGGCAATAGCCGAAGGGCTTAGACAGGTGGTAGCTCTTCCTGATCCAATTGGAGAGGAGATCGAGCACTTTGAAAGACCAAATGGCCTTAAGCTTAAAAAGGTAAGAGTTCCTCTTGGAGTCATTGGAATCATATATGAATCAAGGCCTAATGTGACTGCAGATGCCTTCGCACTTACATTTAAGGCTGGAAATGCTGTTGTTCTAAAGGGCGGAAGTGATGCAATAAACAGCAATATTGCTATTGCGAATGTGTGCAGGAATGCTCTTATAAAGAAAGGCATAACCCCTGACGCAATTCAGCTCATAGAGGATACCGACAGAAAAGTTACCTCTGAGTTTATGAAGATGAATGACTATGTTGATGTTCTGATTCCCAGAGGTGGAGCAGGACTTATAAGATCTGTTGTTGAAAATTCCACTATACCTGTTATCGAGACAGGCAGCGGAAACTGCCATATTTATGTGGACAAGGAAGCTGACATAAGTAAGGCAATTCCAATAATCATTAATGCTAAAACCCAGAGAATTGGGGTCTGCAATGCTGCAGAATCTCTTATTGTCCATGAGGATATAAGAGATGAGTTTTTGCCTCTCTTTTCAAAGGCCATGAAAGATCATAGTGTGGAAGTAAGAGCTGATGAAGAAAGCAGACCATATATAGAGGGCGCAGAAAGTGCCACAGTAGAAGACTTTGGAAAAGAGTATCTTGACTACATCATCTCTGTTAAGACAGTTAAGAATGTAGATGAAGCAATTGATCACATTAACAGATACAACACTGGACATTCTGAGTCCATAATCACAGAGAATAAGGCCACTGCACAGAGATTCCTTGATCGCGTTGATGCAGCATGTGTTTATGTCAATGCGTCCACCAGATTTACTGATGGATTTGAATTTGGCTTTGGCGCTGAGATAGGTATCAGTACGCAGAAACTCCATGCCAGAGGACCAATGGGACTTAGGGAGCTTACATCCTACAAATACCAGATCTATGGGGAAGGGCAGATCAGAGGATAACATGGACAATTTACAGTATCTAGAGGAAAGAAAGCACATAATCGATGTTGCCAGAGAACTTAATGAAATAGGTCTTCTTGTAAGAACCTGGGGGAATATAAGCTGCAGAACAGATTCAGATCATTTTCTCATAACACCAAGTGGCATAAGGTATGAAGATCTTACTCCGGAAATGATTGTTTTAGTTGATCTTAAGGACATGTCCTATGAAGGAGAATATAAGCCTTCCAGTGAGAAGCTGGTTCACGCAGCTGCTTACAATGCAAGGAAGCACTGTGATTTCATTATCCACACACATCAGGTGTTTGCATCCTGCGCTGGAACCCTTGGTATAAAGAAAGTCTTTTCATACTTTGAGGATGAGGATGTTACTATTCCTGTTGCTTCATATGCACTTCCAGGAACGCAACAACTGGCGGATAACGTCAAAAGAACGCTTAATAAGTTTAAATCTTCCAATGGAATAATAATGTCCAATCACGGAACGCTGTGCCTTGGCGAAACCTCCAATGAAGCATTGTTTGAAGCGGAGATGATGGAAACAGCCTGCAGAAACTTTCTTGAGGATGTATGCAAGATGGATATGCCCCACGGCGTTGAGGAGATGTTTTCATCCCATCTTGAAAATGGTGACATCATCTATGATGTTCATGATACTCCTGAGAGGGTTAAGACAATACACAAGCAGGTATATTCGAAGCGTTCAGACGTTAAATATATAATTCACAATAAGTCAGAGGCTGTAATGATGGTTTCCAGAAGAGCCAATCATATGAAGCCGCTACTTGATGATTTTGCACAGCTTATTGGAGTGTCTGTTAAGATACCTTCAAATGAAGGGGAGATATATCACAACATCAAGAAAAAGGTTAATGTCCTGTTTGTGCCAAATGACGGTGCGTACTGCTTTGGCCCCACTAAAGATGATGCAGAGGCAGTAGCCATGGTCCTTGATAAGGGCTGTATTGCATATATCGCTGCCATGAGAAATGGCGAGGGACATTATCTTTCACTTTTTGATTGCATCAAAATGAACCGCAATTACAGAAAGAATTATTCAAAACTTGCTGACACTGTAGCACATGAGGAGAAAGATGATTAAAAGACCAGGAAATATCAAAAGCGGAGATACGATCGGAATAACAGCCCCATCCTTTGGTGCCTTCATCGAGCCATATAGTCTTCTTATTGATATTGCTGAAGATAATTTAAAGGACAGAGGTTACAGGATATTTGAGGGCAAGACAGCCAGGCTCGGAGATGGCATAGGGATCAGCACTGACCCAAAGGTCTGCGGCGCTGAACTTATGGATTTTTACAAAAGAGATGATATTGATGCCATTATTTCCGCAGGTGGCGGTGAACTCATGAATGAGACCATAACCTATGTGGATTTTGATGAGCTGAAAAACTATAAGCCAAAGTGGTATGTTGGATATTCTGACAATACTAATTTTATTTTCCCTCTTGTAACAATTACAGGCGTTCAGGGGATCTACGGTCCTTGTATAAATGGATATGCCAAGGTGTGGGAAGATACAGAAAAAGATACCTTCGCAATCTTAGAGGGCACTAAGAGCTCTTTTGACGGATATGATATGTTTGCAGAGCCGGTTAATGAAACTGATCCTGAAATAGAAGAGTATACTGATGAGTATCTACGTGCGCCATATCCTCTTAATGCTAAAAGGCAACTTGTATCATATGTACATGACGGCAAAGGTCTTGTATCTGCAGATAATGAAAATATCGAAATGCAGGGCATATTACTTGGTGGATGTCTTGACGTACTTGCCAATCTTGTCGGAACAAGGTTTGACAGGGTTAATGAGTTTATAGCGGGTAATCCTGGAGTGATCTGGGTTTTGGAAGCCTGTGATCTTTCTCCGATGTCTACAAGAAGAGCAATATGGAACCTTAGAGAAGCTGGATGGTTTGACTCAGCTGCCGGCTTTGTCATTGGAAGGCCCAGGGCTTCCTGGAAGCAGGATATGCTTGGCGTAGATCAGTATAACGCTGTCACAGATGTGGTCCGTGAAATGAAGGTCCCTGTAGTTATGGATGCTGAGATTGGACATATAGATCCAATGCTTCCTGTTATCATGGGAGCAGAGGCTAAAGTAAGTGTTTGCTCAAATAAATTAAATATCAGTTACGTGTAAATCACTTGCTTTAATTATTTACAATCTTTAGATTTTATTTACGTGCAATTACGATAACTATAAGATATAATATAATCACTCACTATGTATGAATGGAGGGTTTCTTACGATGAAAAAGACTTTAAAAATGATATTTGGTTTAACACTTGCTCTGATGTTTTTCCTGTCCGCACCTGCCATGCAGTCATATGCCTACAGCACAATTCCTGATTACTTTGACTTTGGTGATGCTACAATAGCAATTCCTGCAGGCGGGAGTTATAAGATGTGGCTTGCAGCAACATATGATTATACATACTTTATTGAAGGTGCGACCAGTGATGCAACATATCTTGAGTGCAACTTTAAGAGAGATTCCGGATATGTAACATTTCACATCGGGGCTGATGAACAGGGCGGCAATGTGTTCTTCCATTTCTATGTAAGGGACGATAAGGTGCCTAATCAGGATCTTCATGATTGTGTTGAAATCTATGTACAGAACAGACAGCCTGTAAATCAGAGCCTTCAGGTGCCTATTGCTGGTGGTAAGGTTGGTACACTTTCAAAGGATGGAAAGAGATCAATGCTCTATAATGACAAGGGCGTTGCTATGGCTTCCTTCTCACTTACAATGGGAAATGGCAGAGGTGCTGAGTTTGGACAGAAAGGTGTTGAGAGTAACGGAGCGAATTACTTCTCAGTAATCACAGGATATGATAACTGCACACCTGTTATTTCAGAATCTGACAAGGCTGTTATGCTGGCAAATGGATATGCTGGAGTAGTTGTAAATGGCAAATTTGTAAACTGGCCATAATCATTAAGTTTATCAAGATATAAAAAAGCAAGCACTTTTCGGTGCTTGCTTTTTTAATGGTTAATTTGCTGATTTAACTTTCATCCAGGCGTCATTGTAAAGCTTGTCGCCGCTGTCTCCAAGATACTTGAAGGCTTCAAGCTTCATTGTGGAAAGATCAGGAAAGGCTACTTTGGAGCCTTTTATATCTTCATCTTCAATGTTGTTCTGGGCCTCGATGTTTGGAGTAGAGTAGGTGATGTATTCAAAATTCTTAAGAGCAATATCGCCTCTACACATGAAATCGATCCATTTTTCGGCGTTTGATACATTTTTGGATCCCTTGGTTATAACCCATGAATCAATCCAGATATTGGAGCCTTCATCTGGAACAACATATTCAAGGTCTCTGTTTTCTCTTACTGTATATATTGCTTCTCCGGAATAGATAACTCCCAGAGCTGCCTCTCCGCCGATCATCTTGTCTCTGACCTGATCAATGACATAGGCCTGAACAAGAGGCTTTTGAGCTATAAGATCTTGTGTGGCTTTTTCAATTTCAGCAGGATCTGTGGTGTTGAGAGAGTAGCCGTTTTTGATAAGTGCCACCATGAAAGCATCTCTTACTGAATCCTGCATAAGGATCTGACCACTGTATTTTGGATCCCAGAGGATATCCCAGCTGTTTACAGGATCAGTGACCATGGTCTTATTATAGAGGATACCAACTGTTCCCCAGCAATATGGAACTGAATATCTGTTACCTGGATCAAAAACTTCTGAATTCTTAAAATACTCATCGCCGATGTTCTTGGCGTTTGGAATATTTGTAAAATTAAGAGGCTGTATCATATCTTTTTCAATGAGCTTTTGTATCATGTAATCAGATGGACAGATCACATCGTAAGCAGAAGTGTCCTGGGCAAGCTTGGCAAACATGATCTCGTTGGTCTCGAACATGTCGTAGACTACATCGATTCCTGTCTCTTCCTCAAACTGTTCGATCACATCTTCATCGATGTATTCGCCCCAGTTGTAAACGTAAAGTTTACCGTTGTCGCCCTGGCCAGATGAACTGCCGCAGGCAGATAAGCAACCGATCAGCATAGCTGATACAAGTGCTACAGATATTAGTTTCTTTTTCATAATCCTCTTATTTCTCCTTGGTTTTATTATTTGGTGATCTGTATATGATCATCAAAAGAGATAACACAACTACAAATATTATAGCAGAAAGAGCGTAGATTTCAGGTTGGATTCCTCTTTTTACTTCGTTATAGATAAGAGTTGATAAAGTCTCAAAACCAGAGCCCTTGGTAAAGTAGGTGATGATAAAGTCGTCAAGGGACATGGTAAAGGCCATAAGTGCTCCTGAAACTACTCCAGGCATGATATCTGGCAGCATGGTCTTTCTAAATGCATAAAGAGGTGTTGCACCAAGATCCAGTGCAGCCTCGTAAACATAGAAGTTAAGGCTCTTTACTCTTGGCATCACACTTAGCATGACAAACGGAATATTGAAGGTGATGTGAGCCAAAAGGATAGTAGTAAAACCTGATCCTATATGAAGGAACCTAAAGAGCAGCATCAGCGAGATACCAGTAACGATATCCGCATTGATCATCGGTATATTAGTGATACCCATTATGACTGAGCGAAGCTTTGAATTAAGCCCGATCATAGCGATGCAGGTGATTGTACCAATGATAGTTGAAAAAATGGTTGCCAGGACTGCAATTGAAAGAGTATTTACAAGGGCACTGGCTACTGCCTGATCGGAAAAGAGTCTTGTGTACCACTTGAGCGTAAATCCTCCCCATTTGGCCCTTGACTTGCTTGAGTTAAATGAAAGGATGATAAGCGTAACTATAGGTGCGTACATGAAGATAAGGATAATGCCAAGGTATATCTTTTCAAATACTTTTCTCATCAGAATATGCCTCCTTCCTTATCAGAAATGCTCTCGATTATCATGTTAAGAAGGATGAATATCATGAGAACTATAGACAGTCCGCTTCCAAGGTGCCAGTCATAAACTTGTGTAAACTGCTGCTCGATTATGTTACCAATAAGAAGGATCTTGGATCCACCCAGCATGGTAGAAATAGCGAAAGTTGTAAGAGCAGGAATGAACACCATTGTAATACCGCTGATGATACCAGGAACAGACAGCGGAAGAGTGATCCTAAGGAATGTCTGAACTGAATCTGCACCAAGGTCTCTTGCGGCATTTATCACATTATCATCAATCCTTGACAGGGAGTTGTATATAGGTAGGATCATAAATGGCAGGAAGTTATAGACCATACCAAGTACGATGGCACCTGATGTATTGATGATATTTATTGTTGGAAGATGCAAAAACTCAAGGACTGTGTTAATGACACCTTTTCCCTCCAGAAGAGTCATCCATGTAAGAGTCCTTAAAAGAAAGTTCATCCACATAGGCAGAATGAACAGCGTTACAAGATAGGTGTTTCTTGTAAGCTTCATGGATGCAAGGATCATTCCCAGAGGATATGCAAGTAGAAAACAGATTACCGTGCTAATGAAGGCCAAAGCAATAGAACGGCATAAGGCCTTAAAATAGCCAGACTCTGAAATCCTTGCGATATTATCAAATGTAAAAGCGCCGCTTGTATCAGTAACACCATAATAGATCACCATAGCCAGAGGAACCACGATAAAGATCACAGCCCAGACAAGATAAGGCGAAGCCATAAGGAATGCGCTTTTTGCGTTTTTAAATAGTTTCACTTATTGCCTCCTCATCCTCTGAAACGGGCACATTCATGATCTGAATATTAAATGGATCAACCTTGATGCCAACCTTGGTGCCGACTTCTGAAAGCCTGGTGGAGTGTACAAGCCATTCGTACCCACAGGCCTCAACATCCATTTCATAATGCACACCCTTGAAAGTAAGATCGGTAACAACACCGGAGATTGTACCTTCTGAAGGCGCTACAAGTTCCACATCCTCAGGTCTTATCACCACATCCACGGGCTTGTTTTCGCCAAAGCCTTTATCGACGCAGGCAAATTTTGTGCCAAGGATATCCACAAGCTCATCCCTTATCATTGTTGCCCTGATGATGTTGCTGTCTCCAATAAAGTCAGCAACAAAGGCATTCTCAGGCTCGTTATAAATGGTTTCAGGAGAGCCTTCCTGCTGAATGTAGCCCTGGTTCATTACCACAATGTGGTCAGACATTGTAAGAGCCTCTTCCTGATCGTGGGTTACATAGATGAAGGTGATGCCAAGTTCTTCCTTGAGTCTTTTAAGTTCGTACTGCATATCCTGACGCATTTTAAGGTCAAGGGCACCTAGAGGCTCGTCAAGCAAAAGAACTTTGGGTTCATTGACAATAGCTCTTGCAATGGCGATACGCTGCTGCTGACCACCAGATAACGAATCAGGCATACGTTTTTCAAACCCTTCAAGGTTTACAAGTTTAAGCGCGTACCTTATCTTGTCCTTAATGTAGCTGTCTGGTTTGTTCTTTATTTTCAGTCCAAAGGCTATATTTTCTTCAATACTCATATGGGTAAAAAGAGCATACTTCTGGAAAACAGTATTGAGCTGCCTTTTATTTGGGGCAAGAGAAGTTATATCCTGTCCGTCAAAAACAACTCTGCCCTGATCCGGTTTTTCAAAACCGCCAATTATCCTAAGGGTTGTGGTCTTGCCACATCCAGAAGGACCAAGGAGAGTTACAAAAGAATTCTCATGTATATCAAGGTTTAGATCGTCTAAAATAAGCTGACCATCATAGGATTTAGAGATGTGCTCCAGTGTGATAAGACTTTTACCCATTATTTTTATTTTCTCCTATTATTAATAAAAATATAGCAATCTTCTTTATTTTATATGAGCCTACACCTGTGTCAATTACTTTTTTCAGATATATTTAAAGTTTGATTTAGTTGTGATAGAATGTGGTAAATAAGCGATTTTCAAAATGGCTCTTTAGGAGGATAAGAAGGTGGCTGCAAAGGACAAGTATGTGGCATATGTGTCCAGCTATACATCAGGGCTTGGCACTAAATACGGAATCAGAATCTATGATGTAGATCTTAAGAATGGAAGACTCACTGAGAAACAAAAGGTTGAGATCACCAATTCTTCTTATATCGGAATATCACACAGTGGAAAAACTCTTTACTCAATTACAGATGATGGAGTTGAGTCATATAAGATCCTTAAGGACGGAAGCCTTGAGTTCTTAAATGAGGCTTCTATAAACGGAATGAGAGGCTGTTATTTAAATGAGACTCAGAA
>NZ_JAGAYD010000029.1 GCF_017940685.1 Butyrivibrio sp.
ATTCATTGACTGAAGGATGATCTTTACGTCTGTCTTTTGCTTTTCTCTGTAGTTCTTTAAGTTGAACCTTGTTACAAAGAATCCAACAAAGAGAACTGCCCAGATTACAAAGGCTATGTAAATAAGTCTCTTGATCGCTGAATCTGAAACAATAGCTGCCTTGTATCCCACAAGATGCATAAATGTAGGGGAGAAGGTGTTGTCCTTAGTATTTATGATAAAGCCAAAGGTGATCTGATCATTATTGGGGATGATGGAGTTATAGGCAAGCGGGGTCAGGTATAAGATCCCATCTTTTACGCTGGTGCCAGCATTCCAACAGTCAGCGATCACAGCATCCTCAGGAACCTCCATCTCAATGGTCCAGTTACTGATGTTGGACCTCTCATTGTTGTAGAGGGTGAACTCAAACTGAAGGCCAAAATCCTTGGCATTTTTCCATTGTTTAACCTTCTGGCAGGTACTGTAGACCTTGTCAGAAAGTCTGACTCCAGTAAGACTCATATCCTGATTGTATTCAAGAGAGACATTGTTTCTAAGGCTGATATCTTCTACGTAGTACGCAGTTACTATAATGACAAGAACAGCCATAAAAACAAGTAAAGTCTCTGATGTCTTATCAAGCTTCATTTATTGTTCCTCACCTTGTCTTCTATTATCTGCCAGATGGTGCTTGCGCTTCTGATTATACATAAGCTCATCAATTGCAATCTGGAACTGTTTTGCATTCATTTTTGTTTCAGGGTCATAGACCATACTCCCCATACTAACTTCTACTTTGTAGGGCTTTTCTTTTTTATAATTCCACTTGTCAAGCTCATCCTCTACTATGTCCACAATATCGGAAAGAGCTCTCTCATCCTGCACTTCCGTAAGGATACAGAACTCATCTCCTCCAAATCTTCCGATGGAAGCCTCCTGGGAAAAAACCTGAAACAGGATCTCTGCCACCTTCTTAAGGGCATAATCACCCTCAATATGTCCGTATGTGTCATTGATCTGCTTAAATCGGTCCAGATCCAGCATGATAGCTGAAAAAGTCCGGTCACTTAACTGTGCGTTCCTTATAGCCTCCTCCAGACGAATATCAAGTCCTCTTCTGTTGAGGGCTCCAGTCAAGTAATCCACATCAAGGTTCTTGCTCTGCAGCTGGAAAAAAAGGATCAGAAGCCCTACGGCTATAGACGCATAAGTCATGTCCATATCAGGAGCCAGGATCTGCAAAAGCGCTCCGATTGCTGCCAGAGTTGGAAGGGAAAAGATAGCCTTTCTGTAATCTGCATAGATGCTGCCTCGATAAATAACTGTGTAAACAGAAAGAAGCAGGCAAAATAGCATCAGCAAAACTGCCCTAAGCAGGAACAATGGTCCTCTTAAATATTCAGTTCCATCAAAGTAGTAAAACCACTTGAGATCAAATAATGTGGAAACAGTTACCAGAACCAAATTAGCGACAACAAATATCCAATATGAAAGGACAAAATACTTTCTACCCTTTGTCCTGCCTGTATCACTAAGCCAGCAATTTATATATAGAATCGCGAAAAGATAATCTGCAGGGTCCAGTGCATATATGACGTAGTACCCTATCTTGGTAAGAAAAAGATAATTTTCCGGATAAAGCTCCCCGATGTGTCCTATAGTTTCGCAGGCAAGCAGAATAAGCGTCATAACATCGATACTTACAAACCTGTCACCCGCAGTAGTATGAATTGTCTTTCTCTCAAATATCAAAAGAAGGACTAACAAAAGTGCGGTATAAAAATTGAGGATTATCCAACCGGGTATCTGCACCTTGTCTCCTTAACGGGCAATTTTATATAAAAAACAAACCCGCATTTTTATTATACAAAAAAGCACCATGTTTTAAAACAGAAAACATGGCGCTTTTTGGATTAATTTTAGTAATTTTTTGTGAACTTTATTATCTCTGGATACGTCCTGAACCGTCTCCACCTGCAAGCTTGTTAACCTCATCAACAGTTACAAGGTTGAAGTCGCCCTCGATTGAGTGCTTAAGAGCAGATGCAGCAACAGCGAACTCGATTGTCTCCTGTGGTCCAAAGCCGTTTACACAGCTGTAGATAAGTCCACCGCCGAAGGAATCTCCTCCTCCAACACGGTCAACGATGTGAAGAGCGTACTTCTTGGAGAAGTAAGCCTGTCCATCTGTGTAGAGCATAGCGCTCCAGTTGTTGTCGTTAGCTGAGATAGATTCACGAAGTGTAATAGCAACCTTCTTGAAGTTAAACTTCTCTGTGAGCTTCTGAGCAACCTCAATGTAGCCCTCTCTGTTAAGCTTACCTGTTGTAACATCTGTTGAAGAAGCAGCGATACCAAATACATCATTAGCATCCTCTTCATTAGCGATGCATACGTCAACGTACTGGCAGAGCTCGCCCATAACCTTGCCTGCCTTCTCCTTGCTCCAGAGCTTACCTCTGTAGTTAAGGTCACAGGAAACTGTAAGGCCATGCTCTTTAGCCTTCTTACAAGCCTCTAATGTAATAGCTGCAAGAGAATCACTTACAGCTGGTGTGATTCCTGTAAAGTGGAACCACTCAGCGCCCTCAAAGATCTCATCCCAGTTGAAGTCTGCAGGAGATGCCTCAGCAATTGCTGAATGAGCTCTGTCATAGATGCACTTTGAACCTCTCTGAGAAGCACCCTTCTCGTTGAAGTAGATACCTACTCTGTCGCCACCTCTTGTGATCTTAGAAGTGTCAACGCCGTACTTTCTAAGAGAGTTAACAGCTGCCTGTCCGATCTCGTGTTTAGGAAGCTTGGTTACGTATACAGAATCAAGACCATAGTTAGCAAGAGAAACTGATACGTTAGCCTCTCCGCCGCCAAATGTAGCCTCAAGATGGTCTACCTGTACGAATCTTAAATAGTTATCTGGCTGCAGACGCAGCATGATCTCACCAAATGTAATTACCTTTTTTGCCATTTGTTATTCCTCCTAAATATCTATAATGAAGTTCTGCTCTCGCTTCGCTCGCCAGAACAAACTTCATACTAAGCTCGATAAAACCTCGCTAAGTATTCAGTTTAACCCAAGGTGTACAGCGAATCCGCCGAAATCATCAGCGAGATAAGCAACCTTAAGGTGGTTATCAGCATCATATGCAAATGATGACTCATCAAATTTAACGCCCTGCTTTGAAAGGTGATAAACAGCTCTGTCAACGTTATTGCAGCCAATTGCGATATGTCCGCACTCTCCGCGGCCCTTAGCCTTCATAACCTCAACAAAAGATCCTGCAAATACTGAAGAATTGCCAACCTTCTTGGTAAATCCAAAGAGGTTATCAAACTTATCAGCTACTGCCTCAGCTGCTGATGCGTCACTTTGATTGATTCCAACGTGCTTAAGCTTAAAGCCAAGCATTGCATTAACTGCATCCCTTGTCATCTCTTCAATCTTGTCGAACTTGCCAGCTGCGATCATGTCTTTTTTAACCATCCAGGTACCACCACAGCAGAATACCTTGTTAAATCCAAGGTAGTCGTTTAAATTGTCCTTGGTAACTCCGCCAGTTGGCATGAAGTGCATCTTGGTGTATGGAGCAGCCATAGCCTTGATCTTGGCAATACCGCCGTTCTGCTCTGCAGGGAAGAACTTAACACAGTCAAGTCCCAGCTCGATAGCCTGCTCAACCTCTCCAGGAGAAGCTGTTCCAGGAACTACAGGAACACCAATTGACTGGATGTACTCAACATTTGATCTGTTGAATCCAGGGCTTACGATGAACTTGGCACCTGCTGCCTTAGCGTGGTCAGCCTGCTCTTTATTGAGTACTGTACCAGCTCCTACGATCATCTCAGGGAATTTCTGAGAAATGATCCTGATAGCCTCCTCTGCAGCTGCAGTTCTGAATGTAACTTCAGCAGCAGGAAGTCCGCCCTTAATAAGTGCCTCTGCCAGGGGCTCAGCGTCCTTGGCGTCGTCGATTGCGATTACAGGCACAATACCAATTTTGTAAAGTTCTTCACAAATCTTATCCATTGTTATTACCTTTCTTTCCTTATAACTATTTACACTTAATTACTGTGCTTCATTCTCATCAATATCTGTGAACTTACTTGGATCAAGGTTGTTAGGATCCTGTCCAATGTAAGCAGAAATACCACCGTCAATATAAACTACCTGGCCATTGATGAAATCAGATGCTGGTGAAGCAAGGAATACTGCCAGTCCCATAAGGTCCTCAGTCTTGCCCCATCTCTGAGCAGGTGTCTTGGAACGGATGAATCTGTCGAATGGATGCATTGATCCATCAGGCTGTTTCTCACGAAGAGGTGCTGTCTGAGGTGTTGCGATGTAGCCAGGTCCAATGGCGTTGCACTGGATGTTGTACTGACCATACTCAGAGCAGATGTTTCTTGTGAGCATCTTAAGACCGCCCTTAGCTGCTGCATAAGCAGAAACTGTCTCACGGCCAAACTCAGACATCATTGAGCATGCGTTGATGATCTTACCGCTGCCCTTCTTGATCATTGCAGGAAGAACTGCCTTGGAGCAGATGAAAGGACCTGTAAGGTCTACATCAATAACCTGCTGCCACTGATCAACAGTCATCTCTGTCATAGGGATTCTCTTGATGATACCTGCGTTGTTAACAAGGATATCGATTGTTCCGCCCATTGCCTTCTCAGCGTCAGCAACAAACTTAACAACCTGGTCCTCTTTTGTTACGTCACATACAGCACCGTAAACATCGATGCCGCGCTTTTTGTACTCAGCAAGTCCCTTATCTACAAGCTCCTGGTTGATGTCGTTAAATACGATCTTAGCTCCTGACTCTGCATAAGCTACTGCATATGCAAGTCCCAGTCCGTAAGAAGCACCTGTGATCCATGCAATCTTACCCTCAAGTGAAAAGTTCTTTAAAAAGTCTCCCATTTTATTACCCTCCTATAAGTAAATGTTTATTGTTTACAAATGAAAAATTACATAAGATCTGTCATTGCGCAGTCGTCCATGTCATCAAAGTCCTGGTTTTCTCCAACCATTCCCCAGATAAATGTGTAAGCCTGTGTGCCGCATCCTGAGTGGATTGACCAGCTTGGGCTTATAACTGCCTGCTCATTTCTCATGATGATGTGTCTTGTCTCTGTAGGCTCTCCCATAAAGTGCATTACAAGAGCATCCTCAGGGATATCAAAGTACAGATAAACTTCCATTCTGCGATCGTGGGTGTGGCATGGCATTGTGTTCCATACGCTGCCTGGCTTAAGCTCAGTCATACCCATCTCCAGCTGGCAGGTCTCAACCTGGCCTGGAAGAATGTACTTGTTGATGACTCTGTGATTGGCCTGCTCAAGGCTTCCAAGTTCCTTCTTGTTCTCATCCTTGATGATCACAACATCTTCAGAAGGTGTGCCCTCTCTCTTAATAAGAACTGTTGGATATGTCTTGTGGGCAGGTGCGCTGTTTATGTAGAACTTTGCAGGGTTTTTAGAATCCTTGCTGGCAAAAGAGATATCTTTTGAGCCCATTCCTATGTACATGCCCTGCTTGTACTCTACCTCATACTTTTTACCATCAATGGTGATGACGCCATCTCCACCGATATTGATAACACCCATTTCTCTTCTCTGAAGGAAATACTCGGCGCGCAGTTCATCGCCTGCTGTAAGCTTGAGCTCCTTGTTTACAGGAACTGCAGAGCCTGTGATGATCCTGTCGATGTGGCTGTATACAAGCTTGATATCATCTGGTTTAAACAGGTCGTCGATGAGGAATTCCTCTCTGAGTCTCTTGGTGTCATAGTACTTCTCGTCCTTAGGTGAACATGCTGTTCTAAGTTCCATAACTACCTCCAATACATGAAATCTTATAAAACCACTATCATCATAATGTAAACAATATTCTATTTCACTTCATATTTAGGTCAAAAAGTTGCAAATCTTGACTAATGTAAGTGCTTTCACGTTTCTATTCTATCATGTCCATTTCGTAATAACATTGCAAAAATTGCCAGAAAAAAAGAACTGCTTACTGTGCACTTCTTCTACAATGTTAATTGCATATGGCAAAGAAACATTCTTTAAACCATTTATAAACTTTCTCTAAATATTCGGTTTCGGGTATATACAGCCACTAAATCTAGTGCTAGAATTCAAAACTGGTTGTAAAACATATCTTTGAGGGAGGAGATGTTATGAAAACTGAGATATTAAGAAAGGTGCTTGCAGGTCTTACTGTCACAACAATCTTTGGAATTCTTGTGGCATGTGGTAAGAACGCAGAGCAGGCAGCTACTGAGGTTTCTGAGGCTACTGAGGCTGTTTCAGAGGTAGCAGAGGCT
This sequence comes from Butyrivibrio sp., assembly GCF_017940685.1. GTDB lineage: Bacteria > Bacillota > Clostridia > Lachnospirales > Lachnospiraceae > Butyrivibrio. The sequence continues at coordinate 6,315 of NZ_JAGAYD010000029.1, forward strand.
ACTACAGAAGTTGCAGAGACTGCAGGCGAGGAAATGATGAGCCTTGAGGAGCAGATTCAGGCTGTTCAGGACACCCTTGTATTCATGGGCGGACTTAAGACAGGTGATGACGCTGCTAAGGACATCGAGATTGCAATGTTTAGAAACGACCAGGGCGACATCATCTACATCTATGTAGAGGACGGTCATCTTGACTACGGTATGTGGACAACAGAGGATGCCACAACTGCTGATGGCAAGCCCTATTCCAAGCTCATTGGTGGCGAAAAAGAGTACGGCTACTACTTCAATGAGGACCTTGTAACAGGAATCATAGTAGATGCCGATGGTACAGTCTATGACGCTGTAGAGCTTGATGAGACCGTTTCAAGAGAACTTGTGAGCAAGACTCTTGGCGGCTGATGATCTTTTTAAGATAATTCAGAGAAAAAAAGAAAAACAAGGTGTTTTCCCGGGGAGGAAAGCACCTTGTTTTTTAATGTTCATTTATATCAGCGATGATATCACTTCATCGCAGATACCAAATTCTATGGCTTCTTCTGCGTTCATGTAATTATCGTATCTGGTAGCTTCGTTAATCTCCTCAAGAGTCTTTCCTGTGTGCTCTGAAAGGATTCCATTTACTATGGATCTGGTTTCAAGGATCTTGTCGGAGATGTTTTTGATTGATGTCGCTGATCCGCCCACGCCACTTGATATCAGGGGTTCATGGATCATAACCTTGCTGTGGGGAAGGATAAATCTGTGGCCCTTTTGCCCTCCTGCAAGGAGGATCGCAGCCATGCTGGCTGAGAGCCCTGTGCAGACCATATTGATGGTCAGGCTGCTGCACTGAATGGCATCGTAGATAAGAAGCCCTGCGTTTACCTCTCCTCCAGGGCTGTTGATATAGACTGTAACTGGGTCGTCACTTTCATTTTCAAGGTACATCATCTGGGATAAAAAACTGTTTGCCATAGTTTCATCTATCTCCCCATTAAGGAAGATTTTTCTGTTCATCAGGTGCCTGGTGTAAAGAGGTACCTCTCTTACTCCGTGTGCGCTTTCAACTTCAACTGCAGGTGTCCATGCTATATTCATTGTTAACCTCCCATTGTTTCTGCCAGAGTCTTTACCAGCTCATCATATTCTGTTTCTCTTTGTAACCACATACCTTTCTTTTCTTCATTTTGGTTTTTTCCCAAAAGCCTTGTCCTTAAAGACCTTTCATCTTTTGTTCTGATTTCTTTATAAGGCCTGTTGACAAAATGGTTTTGCTCCTCATATTTCTTAAGATCCAGAACGCTGAACCAGGAAGGAGCTTCACCTCTTCTGAAGATAACGCCCTTTCCTACAGGCATGTTAAGTATCTTTTTCACAGGCAGGTCACACCTTTCTGCCACTGCCTTTGCTGTATCCACGTCATTTCCACCCATATAGACGTATGTGTCGCAGTTGCCGATGATGGTATGTCCATCCTGCCCATAAGAATCAAGAAGCTGTGACTCAGACTGGATCATCAGCATTGTGGATATACCTCTGGATCTGATAGATGCGATCATCCTTGGAAATTCGTCTATCCTGCAGTTAGTGGCAAAATCGTCAAGGATGAATCGTACAGGAACCGGCAGGCGATAGTTTTTGCACTTCTTGTCTGCGTACCTGCAAAGCTCGTTCATGGCCTGAGTAAAAAACAGATTAGCCAGATTATCCATGGATCTGTCGCTGTCACTTACTACCACAAAAAGGGCTGTCTTTTTCTTTCCAATGGATGCGATGTTCACATCATCGCATTTCATCATCTCTGTTATCTCCTCTGTACCGAAGTTCCTCATTTTAGAGGTCAGAGTTATCAGTATTGAATTGTAAGTTCTTTCTGGGGCCACTGCCACGTTTCTGTACTGTCTGACTGCCCAACTGTCAGGATGTAGCTTTTCATGTCTGTCCATGAGCCTGTCCAGGAGACTCATCTCACTTGAAGAATATGGATCCCTCCTTGCAACCTGCAGAAGCTTTTCAATGCTCCTGAAATTCTGTTCATCTTCATTTAAATTTTCGATGCAATATGCTATCAGTGATGACAACAGCATCGATGCGCTGTGATCCCAGAAGGGATCCTGTGTACTTATGTCCTCATAGGCCAGCATGTGAGCGGCTTTTATTATATCCTGAGGCTCACTGATGTAGCTTAGGAAATTGTAATGTACTGAATTTAGTGGATCTGTAAAATCCAGTTTTTTAACGATGTAGCCTCGTTCTTCAAGATACTTTTTATATTTGTCGTAAAGACTGCCTTTAGGGTCCGATACAATGTAGCTGCCAGTGGCCTGCATCAGATTTGGACTAACTATGCCTCTGGTCTTACCTGCTCCTGAGGCGCCAACCACAAGGACGTTGTTATTTCTTTTGGTGGAATAGGTATCAAGACTGTACACCATATCCTGTCCCAGAATCATGTTGCTTTGTTCTTTTATCAATTTAGCAACCCCCCTTTCCAGGTCATTTATTCTTTTCAAGTGTTATGATAATTGAATGGGAAAAAAATGAAAATTACGCCCAGGTTTAGTATGGCAGAAAGCCAGATAAATAGGGGCTTTTAGAGTTTTAGACAAAAAGGAAGAAGGGGCTCATCGCCCCTTCCCTCACGTTGGATGATATCATCCATTGGTGTTTCAAATATCATGCTGAGTACCAGCAGGTTATCCAGTGTCGGCAAGCACTCACCGCGCTGCCATTTGAAGATCGTGTTCTCGGAGCTGTGAAGGATCTCCGCCAGTTGTGAAACTGTGTAGTTACGTGCGTACCTTAGCTCCTTGATCTTGTTCCCTGTAGCAGGAAGGTCGATCCTTACTGAATAGCTATCAAACATAATCTGCCTCCTTGTGTAATGTGATTTTGAAAATCTGTAAGTCACCATTAGTTACAACATCCTCTGCCCTGTGGGCATTTGACACCTCTGCCTCAAAAGGATGCAAGGCATTTTATATATTTGCTTTCCATATTTAGTTTTTCGTAAAGCTCATTATAGCTTACGTTTTTGCAGTTGTAAACATCCCTGCACGCAAAATAGATCGGTTATTTTCACAGTTTTCTTTAGGATAAACTTCTTATTTTTCCAAAAGCGGTGACTTTATGTATTCGGATACCTGTACACCCTGCATTCAAAGGGCTTAAGGAATCTGCCTGTTTCCTTGTAATTACAAAGGATTAGTTCTCCGTGCATTCCTTTATATTTCTCAGGCTTTTTTGGCTTTACAGGAAGCCTTGAAAAAGAGCAGATGATAAGGTAGGCTTCGTTTCCAAGACTCCTCTCGTACATATAGATGTTGGGGTCCTTGGGAAAGAACTCATTGTATGAACCATAGATAAGGGTATCTGAACCCTTTCTAAGAGCAAGGCACTTCCTGTAAAAGTTAAGGATACTGTCAGGGTCCTTTTCCTGTTTTGCAACGTTGATCTTCTTGTAGTTAGGGTTTACATAGAACCAGGGCCTTACCTTTGAAAAACCTGCATTTTCGCTGTCATCCCACTGAACTGGCGTCCTGGCAGAATCCCTGCTGGATAAATGAATCCTGTGAAGACGTCTTTCAGGATCCTCCTTGAGATGATAGGTGTGATAATTGGTTATTGAAGATACATCCACATACTGATCTATGGACATGAGCTTAATGTTGGTCATGCCAATTTCCTGACCCTGATAGATGAAGGGAGTTCCCTGCTGGAAAAGATAACATGCAGCCAACATGGTTCCGCTCTCTTTGTGGAAATGCTCACTTCCGTATCTGCTGATGATCCTTGGATGATCGTGGTTTTCCATATAAAGGGCATTCCACCCCTTGCCATCAAGAGCTTTCTGCCACTTGGTAAAAGCTTTTTTAAGCTTCACAAGAGAAAATGGTCTGTGAAGATATTCCGTGTACAGACAGTCCGCCATCATATGATCAAAAGAAAACATCATATCAAGGCTCTTAGTTGGTCCTGTCAGGTAATTCATAGCTGACTTCACAGTGGTCATAGGGCCTTCCCCCAACTGAAAGCAGTCGTACTCATCGCATACCTTCCTGAACTCACTTAGGTACTCGTGAATGTGAGGGCCATCCTTGTAGTGGGACATTCCCTTGGCTGCAGGCAAAAAGAAAAGTCCATTTGGAAGCCCCTCTTTCTTGGATATGAAATTGATAACATCTTCTCTAAAGCCATCTACCCCCATATCAAGCCAAAAGCGCATAATATCCTTAACTTCGTCTCGCACCTTTGGATTATCCATGTTAAGATCCGGCTGTTTTTTTGCAAAGATATGAAGGTAGTACTGACCTCTCTCTTTAACGTACTCCCAGGCCTCTCCCTCAAAGAGAGAATCCCAGTTATTTGGCTTATCACGCCAGATGTAATAGTCGCTGTAGGGGTTGTCTTTACCCTTTTTACTTTCTATAAACCAGGGATGCTCATCTGACGTGTGGTTGATGACAAGATCCATAATGACCTTAAGCCCCATTTCGTGGGCTTTATCAAGGACCTTTTTGAACTGATCAAGAGTTCCGTAGTCCGGATGAATATCTTTATAATCTGATATATCATAGCCAAAATCAGCGTTGGGAGATGGATAGATCGGTGAAAACCAGATGCCATCAACACCAAGAGACTTGATATACGGAAGCTTGTCATATACACCGTACAGGTCTCCGATCCCATCGCCGTTTCCATCAGCAAAGCTTCTTATCCAAATCTGGTAGAAGCTCATCTTCTTATACCAATCCCGTTTATTTTCCGTCTGCTCCATCATGAATCCTGTCTCTTATCTCTGTAATACTGTCTGATATTCTCTCAAGTCCATCTGTGATATCGTTTCTAAATTCCTCAAAATTCTCTCTCATGCCCTCATAGATTGTTCTGGGCGTATCAAAAAAGGCCTTCTGGGTTCCGTCAAGAGCCACCGCAGCCATGTTCATGAGATTTTCAAAGCTCTGATGCTTCCTTATGCCAAGCTCTCCAGAGGCTTTCATCTCATTGAGCTCCTTATATCTGTCGTAGGCTAGTCTTACGGCCTTTTCCCAGGAGATGTATATTTCGTCCATAGCCATCTGCCCAGTATCATGAAGCCCGGAAATATTGCCATTGACGCGCTTTAGAAGAGCTGCCATTGACGCGCTGTTTTCATCTATGAGATATCCGTTTCTTCCATTGGTGATACCTTCTGCCGCGCATGAGCCCTTAATAAGGACGCTGGCAAGGCCGCAGGCTGCAGCCTCTCTTACAACTATTCCATTGGTGTCATAGGTAGATGGGAAAAGAAACAGATCCGCCCTGGTGTTCCATGCCCGTAGCTTATCTCTGTCGTGGACAGGGCCTGTGAAGATAACTTTCCCTGCCATACCTTCAAGGCCATCCGTGTGAGTAAGGGCTCCGTCCTCTGTATATACATCAAGACATATGCCATAGTCCTTTATCTTCTTTTGAAGTTCACAAGCATCAGCTCCACCGCCGACAAATACCATTCTAAAATCACTGCCTTCCTTTGACAGCTCTTTTATGGCATCCACAATAAGAGGAAGGCCCTTATAGTTCATAAGTCTTCCAACAAAAAGAAATAGTGTTACTCCTTCTGGTATGTCATAGGTCTTTTCAAGCTCTTTTACCATGGTCTCGGACGCTCTGCCCTTGGGAAAATCTACACCGTTTGGCATTACTCTGTAATCGCCCTCATAGCCAAGAGTCCTAAGATTATCGCCAGCTCCCTCAGATACCACCCAGACATCGTCGCAGGCTTCTATGTTACTGACCATGACTCTGATGGTCTCCTTTTTTAGAAGTCCTTCCCCCACAGCTCTTTCTATATCCACATCGAACTTGGTGTGATATGTAAAGACAACAGGAGCTCCTGTTTCTCTTCTTAGTATCCTTGCCATTATGGTGGAAGCGGCCGGGCAGTGAGTGTGAATGATATCAGGGGCACTTTCTGCCATCTGGGCGATTTCCCTAATAGCAAGAGGGTTACCTGTGCGGTAACCCTTAATAAAATCAGTAGTATCAAAGCTTGGATAAGGAATAACCTTATATGGATATCCCTCGTAGGTAACATCAGGGTACCTTGGTGTTCCTACAACAACGCTGGCTCCCAGCTCAGCTGTAAGAACGCTCCCGTAATTCATTACAACATTTGCTACTCCGTCTATAACAGGCGGAAAAGAATCGTTTAAAAGACATATGTTCATATCAGTTTACCTTTTTCAGTATTCCGAAGTCTTCTACCTTAACATCAGTCACATCCATAACACGGATATAATATCCCATGAGTGACTGGTCTCTAAAAATCTTGCCTATCTCATAGCTAAACACATTGTCGTTGTATTTATAAACCCTCACAGGGCTCTTATCAAGCTTATCATCCTTTACAAACTCCATGAAGTCGGGCTTTATATAGGTATTAAATTTTCCTCCATTACCCGGAATTTCTTTTTCAATTTCCCACTCTGTTATCTCCGGAAAAAGAGTCTTGGCATACTCACTGCATCCCATGAATTTAAGTTGCTTGGAGAACACAAGATATCCCTTGTTGTTAAACTCTGTATCCACGATTTCCACGTTGTTATAGGGTGAAAAGATAGCCACCTTAACAAGAGGTATTAGCATTATCACCAGTGTTATTGTGGAAGCAACAGGCATAAGC
>NZ_JAGAYD010000256.1 GCF_017940685.1 Butyrivibrio sp.
CTTGGTTTAAAGTAATATTTAGTTGAGCCATTGAGCTATACCTCCGGTTAATTTGTTGTGGTGACTTTATTATACCTAAAGGTGAGCCTTTGGCTCTTTTAATATTAATTTTTGAATTTACACCATTATATGGACATTACTCAGTATCGCTGCCGCCAGGTCATTCCTGATCGGAGAATCCCAGGCATACGCCAGGGAGAGAGATGAGTGGACAGTTCTTTTGTCCACTGAAGACAAGGTTGTTGAGCTACCAGCTCTAGGTAATCACCCTGTGCCAATTTATTATGCCGAGTTCGATATCAAGGGTAATCCCGAGGACTACCGAGACCAGAGCATGTGCGACTACTATGGCAAGGACGAGATAGTTCTTCTTCAAAAAGGTGAGTGAGATTAAGAAAGCCCAGGAATTGTACAAGTGGCTTTCACGGCATATCCTCGTTGCAGGTGAGTCAGACTTGATGGCTTATTTCCTTGTCTAAGTCCGTAAAATGATGGCCAATATCAATTGTTATTAAATTGCATTACGGACTATAGCGGTTTTTTGAGCATACAGTCCGTAAAACGGGTTTTTTTGAGGAATTGATCCAATTAATCAGGGAGACGAGTTACGGACTATGGGCTCAAAAAGTGGTCCCTAGGCTGAAAATGGATATTTGGGGAGTTTTTGCGGGAAATAATAACCTACTATAGAGCATTTTTCTATGCTATAGTCCGTAATCATTAAAACCTGACATTTTTTGGAGCACATTAGGAGCTCAAAAAAGTATTGGAGAGAAAATTTTTGCTGGTCTAATATCTGCAATTGATTTTCCTATTGCTGGTCCTATCTTTTTCTTGTCTTGAAGAAAATAATCAGGGCACTTTTAATACCACTGAGATAGTTTTTGGTTACAGGTATTAGATTTCCAACGCCAATATTTCCAGTTTTAATAAAACCACAATGTGAAATTCATACCCCTCAAAGAGGCGAGAGCTTCTGGTATTAGATTTGATAAAATAACACATGATACTTCCGTAAAGCCATAATACCTACGGCAGGTCAGGTTGTCAGCGGTATTATATTTACTCAATGTCTCTTGTCACGATACGATATAGCGCAACACTGAAGCCCCCGAGCTGGCATATCGCTTAAACGTAGCCAAAAACCTTTCCGGTAATCCAATTCACTGCCTACAACACACTATCCATGGCCGCTTGATTACCAAAAAAGTCTGACTGGATGAATATCAATAGCACCGTGGAATACCGCAGTTGGTGGGGAGTCAGTGGGTGACTCACCCACTGACTCCCCACCAACGAGGATATGCCGCGAAAGGTTATTGATATTCATTCAGTCAGACTTACAATTCATTAAGCGGCTTATGGATAATCTGTACTTTGTCTACAATCTGAACCCAGGAATTGTACAATTCCTGAGCTTTCTTTTATTGCTTCTTGAGGTTGTCGAGTTCAGCTTTTAACCGTGCTATTTCAGCATCTTTATCGGCGATTTCCGCTTCTTTGCTGGCAATTTCCGCTTCTTTGCTGGCGATTTCCGCTTCCTTCATAGCATTACTCTCTTCCAGCTCCTTCAACTTCGCGTCCTTGTATGCTTGCAGACGTATGAAGTCCTCGCGTTCTCTGGCAATCTTTATAGCATTCTTATATTCGTTGGTGAGATACACAGTTTCAACAGCAGAAGTCATGTACTTATTGTCGCTTGCTACCATCTTGATATCCTCCCATGTTCTGGATTTGATTCTGCCTTAGAATACTCTTCGAATAGTTTATTTAAATAGTCGGGGGTATCTACAGCTTGAAGAATATCATCCTGGCGGTTATTCATCTTAAGCCAGGAGAAAAGAGTAGTCGTATTTCTTATTCCTTGCTGTATGCCTTCTTCTTTGACGACATTCATATGACCAGTCTGATTATATTCGTATAAGTTATACATTATAACCGCCCTCCATACTCATTTATCGGTTTTTAAGGTTGTCAAGTTCAGCTTTTAACCGTGCTATTTCAGCATCTTTATCGGCAATAGTAGCATCTTTATCGGCATTTTCAGCTTTGATACTGGTGATTTCCGCTTCTTTGCTGGCGATTTTCGCTTCCATTGCAGCATTACTCTCTTCCAGCTCCTTCAACTTCGCGTCCTTGTATGCTTGCAGACGTATGAAGTCCTCGCGCTCTCTGGCAATCTTTATAGCATTCTTATCTTCATTGGTGAGATACACAGTTTCAACAGCAGAAGTCATGTATTTATTGTTACTTGCTACCATCTTGATATCCTCCCATGTCTTGGATTTGAAAAGACGGGCCCACTGATCTATACCGCAGGCTATATCGTCGCTTGTTGCCAATTTTATCTGATTCAATGATACCACAATAAGATTAAACCTGTCAGTATAGAGATAGTTATCTCTTGCGTTCCGGAGCTGATATTTCCCAAAGAATTCAGGATGATCTTCAAAGAGAGTAAAGTCCAAAAATCCCACCTGATATACCGGCTTCACTTCACTATAATCCTCTCCGTGATCAAGTGAATCAAACTCCCTGCAAAGGTAGCTAAGCGAACGATACTGCCAGTTATCATAGTTGTCTTTTTGCATCTCGAGGTCGATAGTTGTGCCATCATCAAGCTCAACGACTATATCCAGACGGTATTCTTTATCAGTAATTCTGACTCCAGGAGTTACCTCATTGACAATTCTTAGTCCTACTATTCTGTCATCCTCCAACCCAAGAAGCGAGCACAAAAGCCCCTTCAAAGCGTATTTGTTTTTCTGAAAGACTATCCTGAAGATATAGTCATTCATCATTCCGTAGGGAATGTCACCTGTTGCATTAAGGTAGTCTTTCCCTGTAAACTCGTTGATTATTTCTTTTTTGTTATTCATGTTGTCCTTTCTCTTTTTTAATAGATTTGGAAAATTGCAGATAAGAAAACCTTACTGCGTGCTCCGAACGGAGCAGAATTGTTCTGAATGAACAAAAAGAAATATATCATCGAGCTTTGTTTTTGTAAATGCCTTTGACGTAATCTTAAGAAAGCCTTAAGAAGTTTACTGTATTACGAATTGGAATATAGGAGTAATCGATAGTAAGGATAGCTCTTTTCAAAAATGGCAAGTCATGCCCTTTTGTGTTATACTAAACTGAATATGTTTATTTTTAAGAGAGGACTATTATGAGAACTTATTTAGTAACAGGCGGAGCTGGATTTATCGGCTCAAACTACATTCACTATATGTTTAAAAAATATGGCGACGAGATCCGCATTATCAATGTGGATGCGCTGACCTACGCAGGAAACCTTGAGAACCTCAAGGACCTGGAGGGAAACCCTAACTACAAATTTGTAAGGGCCAACATCTGTGACAGGGATGCTATCAACAAGATCTTCGAGGAGAATGATATCGACAGAGTTGTGCACTTTGCGGCAGAGAGCCACGTTGACAGATCAATTGTTAACCCTGAGATCTTCGTTGAGACCAACGTTCTTGGAACAGCTACAATGCTGAATGCTGCCAAGAAGGCATGGGAGAATCCAGATGGCACTTTCAAGGAGGGCAAGAAGTTCCTTCACGTGTCTACTGATGAGGTTTATGGTTCCCTTGACGAGGATCCTAACGCATACTTCTATGAGACAACTCCATACGATCCTCACAGCCCATATTCTGCAAGTAAGGCAAGTAGCGACATGCTGGTGAAGGCTTACATGGACACCTACAAGTTCCCTGCCAACATCACCAACTGCTCCAACAACTACGGACCTTACCAGTTCCCAGAGAAGCTCATTCCACTTATCATCAACAATGCACTGGCTGGTAAGAATCTTCCTGTTTATGGAGATGGAAAAAATGTCCGCGACTGGCTCTACGTTGAGGACCACGCCAAGGCAATCGATATGGTTCAGGAAAAGGGACGTCTCTTTGAGACCTACAACGTTGGCGGCCACAATGAGAAGCAGAACATTGAGATCGTTAAGACCATCATCGACGTACTCAGAGATGAGCTTGATGATTCAGATCCAAGAAAAGAGCATCTTACTAATGATCTCATTACTTACGTAACAGACAGAAAAGGTCACGACCGCAGATATGCCATCGCTCCAGACAAGATCAAAAAAGAAATTGGCTGGGAGCCAGAGACCATGTTCAAGGAAGGCATCAGAAAGACCATTAAGTGGTATTTCGACAACCAAGACTGGATGGAGCATGTAACAAGCGGTGATTATGAGAAATATTACGAAAAGATGTATGCTAATAGATAAGGAGCGCGTATGAAAGGAATTATTCTTGCAGGCGGATCTGGAACACGTCTTTACCCTCTTACAAGGGCCATGTCCAAGCAGATGATGCCTGTATATGACAAGCCAATGATCTATTATCCTCTCTCAACCCTGATGCTTGCAGGTATCAGAGAGGTGCTTATAATCTCAACTCCAAGAGACCTTCCTATGTTTGAGGAGCTCTTTGGGACCGGAGAGCAGCTTGGCATGAGCTTTAGCTATGC
>NZ_JAGAYD010000257.1 GCF_017940685.1 Butyrivibrio sp.
AAGGCTGTGACAGGCTATAAGGAAATTAACCTTCGTGGAATGCGCCTTGTAAAGGATGGCGGCTATCTCGCAACATGTTCCTGTTCACACTTTATGGATGAGGAGCTGTTCCTTAAGACTATTGGTGATGCAGCAAGAGATGCCCACAAGAGGCTTCGCCAGGTGGAGTTCAGGCAGCAGGCTATGGATCATCCAATCCTCTGGGGCGGATCGGCTTCATATTACCTTAAATTCGTGATCTTTCAGGTTGTGGATGAAATGTAAGAATTGACACATTTTTTCATTGACAAAACATAGTGCGCTGCAAAATAATAAGAATAACTTTAACACTTTAACGCAAAGGAGAATACTATGTTTGTCGACACTTTCTGGTCCTTACTTCCTGCGATCATAGCGATTGCACTGGCGCTTATCACCAAAGAGGTTTATTCTTCACTCTTTATTGGTGTTGTTGTCGGAGCAGTGCTCTATTCTGGATTTAGTTTTACCGGAACAATTGAGCATGTTTTTGTAGATGGTATGATCGCACAGCTTTCAGATTCCTGGAACGTTGGTATCCTGATTTTCCTGGTGGTTCTGGGAACCATGGTCATGCTCATGAACAGAGCGGGAGGCTCAGCAGCCTTTGGAAAATGGGCAGTAACTCATGTTAAGACCAAGGCTGGGGCACAGGTTGCTACGATAGTCCTTGGAATGCTGATCTTTATTGATGACTATTTTAACTGCCTTACAGTAGGTTCAGTTATGAGACCGGTTACTGACAAGCAGAAGATATCAAGGGAGAAGCTGGCATATCTTATCGATGCCACAGCAGCTCCTATCTGTATCATCGCGCCAATTTCTTCATGGGCAGCAGCCGTAACAGGCTTTGTAGATGGCGTGAATGGTCTTTCACTTTTTGTTCGTGCTATTCCTTATAACTTCTACGCTCTTCTTACAATTGCCATGATGTTTGGGCTGACATTCATGAAATTTGATTATGGCCCAATGAAGCAGGCTGAGGAGCACATTAAAGTAAAAGATTACCTTCCTTCATTTGGAGATGGCGAAGGACTTCTTGGTGCCAGCGACCAGCCAGCACCTCCTGTATCCGTAAAAGGTAAAGTTATCCATCTGATATTCCCTATCGCTTCTCTAATAATCTGCTGTGTTATTGGAATGATCTACACAGGCGGATTCTTTGATGGTGCAAGCTTTATAGATGCTTTTTCAGGATCTGATGCTTCTGTTGGTCTTGTTTACGGATCAGTAGCAGCGCTCATCCTTACAGTTATTTTCTTTATTGCAACAAGAGTACTTAGCTTCAAGGACTGCATGAACTCAATTCCTGAAGGCTTTAAGAGCATGGTTCCAGCTATCCTTGTTCTTACACTTGCCTGGACACTTAAGTCCATGACAGATTCTCTGGGCGCAGCAAATTATGTTGCAGGAATCTTCGAGAACTTTGCCGACAACAGCGCAGTTATGAGCTTTATCCCTGCAGTAGTATTCCTTATTGGAACATTCCTTGCATTTGCCACAGGAACATCCTGGGGAACCTTCGGAATCCTTATTCCTATCATCGTAAACGTATTTGGCTCCAACATGGGCAACGAGCTTATGATCATCTCCATTTCAGCCTGTATGGCAGGAGCTGTTTGCGGAGACCACTGCTCACCAATTTCAGACACAACTATCATGGCCAGCGCCGGAGCACAGTGCGACCACATCAAACATGTTTCAACCCAGCTGCCTTACGCCATTACTGCAGCAGCAGTATCCTTTGTGGCTTACATCATCACCGGTTTTGTAAGGAACTGGTTTGTATGTCTGCCGATCGGAATCATCCTGATGCTCGGTACACTTTTGGTACTTAAAAAGACAGTCGCTAAAGAATAATAATATAAGACACGGGGACGGTTTGCTGACACGGGGACGGTTCTACTGTCAGGTTTTATCTTGATAAAACCTGACAGTAGAACCGTCCCCGTGTCAGCAAACAGTCCCATTTTTTATTCTTCGAAAAACAATTCTTTAAACTCATTTCGCCCCGGAACCCAGGCTTTTTCATAGATATGGGTGAAATGGTTTTTCACAGTCTGTTCTGAAATTCCAAGCATATACGCGATCCTTCGATTTGAAAATCCGGACACCTTTAGAAAGCCCAGTTCCAGTTCACGTTTTGTAAAGCTGAATTTCTGTGCAATTTTGAGATACTGTTCTTTTGTGATCTCAGATTGTTTCATTCACCCAGGTCCATTTCTTCATTCATTTTTTTCTCTGCGTTAAGACGAAGTGGCAGAAGCAGGAATTCAATTATCACGGCGTAAAGTCCTGAAAGAAAACATACTGCAAGTTTTGGACCGAAAGAAGCGGGATCATCAAGATGTCCCATCAAAAGCACGCTGGATATGATGATGGCAAAGAGTGCACCATATATGGTCAGTTTCTGCGCGGCATTTACTGCTTCGATTATGTTCTTGAGCTCCAAAAGTGAAAACGTTTTGATGCCAACAGAAAATGATCTGGTAAAATCCTTCCAGGCCCCCATGATAAGGAGTCCGGGGATTAAAAATAGCACTATTATCAGAAGTGAAGGCATGTCAAGAAACCATGCTATAGCTGATAATCCGTCGCCTCCTAATACTACGTTAAACAAAAAGATTCCAAGGAACAATAATAATTCTCCAAGAAGGACAAATCTGATATTTTTCATGAAATTCTCCTTTCCCATCTAGTAACGTTCTATCTTCTTTGACTGTATCACATGCTTTCGCGGTAATATATAGTACCTTTTTAGAAAGGGATTGTTTCAAAACATGCCAAAAGAACCGTCCCCGTGGCTCTTGACAAAAAATAGTCTGTCAATTATCCTCTTCTTTATATATTTTCAGAAAAAAGAGTGTCAGGAGGAGATCAGTATGGAATTAATACGAGTACAGGATTCGGACTACAAAAAAACTTACGAGCTCTATATGTCTTTTCCCGAAAATGAAAATGGCTATATGAACAATGTCTATGGCTATAATTATGAGCAGTTTCTCGAATGGATTGAGAAAAAGCGAAACTGGTCACAGGGAAAAGAGCTTCCGGAAGGGTTTGTTGCGGATACGACATATGTCCTTAATGATGAGGGTACCTACGTAGGCGTTTTCAATCTCCGACACTATTTGAATGACTTCCTGAGGGAAGGGCCGGGGCATATCGGCTACTGCATCTCCCAAAAATACCGCGGAAAGGGCTATGCTACAAAAGGCCTTGAGCTGACCCTTAAAAAGGCAAGGGAGATAAATATCCACGAAGTCTACATGTCGGTGAACAAGGACAATCCTGCAAGCCTTAAGGTGCAGCAAAAGAACGGCGCTTATATCCATCACGAGAATGAGACTGAGTACTTTACCAGGATCAATCAGATACCGGAGGGCGCTTCAAGGCAGGATATTGTCAGTAGCTTCTACAGCCAGTATGAAGAAGATGTAAGACTGGAGCGAAGTGTACATGGAAGGCTTGAGTTTGCTACCACCATGAACTACATCCACAGGTTCGCCCATGAGGGGGCAAAGGTCCTGGAGGTAGGTGCAGGCACAGGGCGCTATTCCATAGCTCTTGCAAAAGAGGGAATGGACGTCACTGCAGTTGAACTGGTAGATAAAAACATTGAAGTACTAAAGGAGCATGGCAAGGGAATTTCTAACTTGACGGCTTTGCAGGGGGATGCTACTGACTTAAGCGCTTTTGCAGACAGCTCTTTTGATGTGACCCTTGTATTTGGCCCTTTATACCACCTGTATGATAAGGAAGAAGTAAGCAGGGCTATCGATGAGGCCATCAGAGTAACAAAAAAGGATGGAGTTATATTGTTTGCGTTTATTTCAGTCTATGCCATCATGTATTCCAACTATTTTTATGGAAACTGGGGATTTGGACAGGAAGAGAACTTTACTGAAGATGGCAGGGTAAAGCACTTTAAGGAACAGCTCTTTACCGGATATGATATTGCAGAATTTGAGGACCTGTTTAATGATAAGCCTGTAGAATATATTACAACCACTGGCGTCGATGGACTTTTAGAGCCAGTAGAGCAAAGGGGCGATTTTAGCGTTTCTGACGAAGACTTTAAGAAACTTTCTGCATGGTATCTGACAGTATCTGAGAAAAGAGAACTTTTAGGACTTACAAATCATCTATTGTATATTTGTAAAAAGAAATGATAAATGAGTTAGCGGGTGTGGTTCTTTTGTGACAGCGGGGACGGTTCTTTTGTCATGTTTTAGCATGATAAAACATGACAAAAGAACCGTCCCCCTGTCACGAAAGAACCGTCCCCGTGGCTTGTTTAGTCGAGGTTGAGCTTGTGGCTTGTGGTGTAGATACACCCAAAGTACATAAGACCAGTAGCGATGATGCTGATGATCAGATTTACGGTCATGGTGTGCGAGAAGTATTTGGTAGGATCAAGGTCGTAGTCAGAAAGAAGCATTCCAAATGAGCCGCTGGTAAGCTGGACGATAGTGGTAACGATCCTGGTTACGATGGTGATGGCGAAGTATGCAACAACAGAGCCAAGGACCTTGTGCTTTTGCCAAAGCTGGCCAATACACATAGAGCAGTAGAAGATCAGAATGCCTGAGAACAAACTTACAATACCAAATATTATATAAAGAACGATGGTTCCTGGAGCTACTCCAAAAGCTTCGATGATTAAATCTTTAAAGTCATAGAGAAAATCAAGGACTTCATCAAGGGCCTCTTTATAGCCTGCTATCATGACGCCCCATACAGCTAAGCAGATACTTAGAGTTACACATACAGAGTTTATAAGCTGAAAGATAACAGCTGATAGGAGCTTAGCGGATACTATTTGAGTAGCAGTTGCAGGAAGTGTAAATGTAAGATACCCCTGGGAACTGAACATGCTGCGGTAAAAGTGCACTACGATATGAACAAGAGTAAGGACGCTTAAGGATACGAGCAGCATCAAATATCCAACTACTCCAAGTACTAAAAGAATTATCAAAATGCTTGGCATGTCTTTTATCTGAACAGCCACAAACCCAACAGCGCCGACGATGACGCCTAGCAAAAGAGCTACAACATCCAATAGTAAAAATATCTTCCAGGTATCAATAATCTCATGTTTTAGTAATTTGCCGAACATCTATATACCTCCCTGAACAGTTCATCAACGGACTTACCTTCCCTTGCCCTGAGGTCATCAGTAAAGGCATGAAGAGCAACCTGTCCATTGTGTAAAAAGATTACTTCATTTAAAACTTTCTCAACATCAGCAATAAGATGTGTTGAGATCAGGATTGTGGCCTGTGGATCGTAATTGGTCAAAATGGTATTTAAGATGTAATCTCTTGCAGCAGGATCTACGCCTGCGATAGGCTCATCCAGAATATAGAGCTTGGCGCGTCTGCTCATGACAAGGATGAGCTGCACCTTTTCTTTATTACCTTTAGATAAAGTCTTGGGCTTGGCCTCTGGATTGATCCCAAGCTTTCCAAGCATGTCATAAGCCCGGTATGGATCAAAGTCACTATAAAAGTCCACAAACAGGTTGATGGTGTCCTTGATGGACCTGTTGTCATCAAGATATGTCTTATCAGGAAGATAAGAGATGACGCGTTTTGTTTCTATACCAATGGGCTGTCCGTCTACAAAAACAGATCCACTTGTGGGACGAAGAAGTCCGCACAGGATCTTGATCATTGTTGTCTTGCCGCTTCCGTTTGGTCCAAGAAGGCCAACTATTTTTCCACTGCCAATCTCAAGATTGACGTCGTATAGGGCTGTACAAGCATCATAGACCTTGGTAAGGCCCCTGATTTCAATAAGTTTACTCATTTCATTACTCCTCCTCCAAGTGATTTTACCATGATATGACCATTTTCAATATATAGATTGCGCACAATGAAGACGGGTGTTAGAATCAAGAGGATGAGCCAGAGGGCTCAAACCTACATATTTACAGGAGATGAGAAACCATGACAGACTACAAGTTACTTGCTAAGCAGATCAAAGCTCTGGCAGATGATGAACCAAACTTCATTCCGGTTTTTTCGAATGCCTCAGCTCTTTTATATGACAACATGGAAGACCTTAACTGGGCAGGCTTTTACATTATGAATAAAGGCTCCCTTATGCTGGGACCTTTCCAGGGTAAGGTTGCCTGCATAAGGATAGAAGTGGGAAAGGGTGTCTGTGGAACAGCAGTAGAAAAAGATGAAACGCAGCTTGTAAAAGATGTGCATCAGTTCCCCGGGCATATCGCCTGCGACAGTGCATCCAACTCAGAAATTGTCGTACCTATCCATAAAGATGGACATGTAGTGGCAGTTCTTGATATCGACAGCCCAAGCCTTTCAAGGTTTGACGAGGCTGACAAAGAGGGACTTGAAGAGTTCGTAAGGGCCCTTGAAGAAGTAATAGAATTCTAAGGAGGCAGGATATGATTTCTTTTGCCAGTGATTACACAAAGGGCGCACACCCTGAGATTTTAGAGCGTCTTATGGAAAACAACTTCGATCAGATGCCTGGATATGGCACTGATGATATATGCAGGAGCGCCGCAGACAAGATCAAGGAAAAGTGCGGCTGCCCAGATGGAGATGTGTTCTTCCTGGTAGGCGGAACCCAGACTAACCAGACCATCATCGATATGCTGCTTAAGCCCTACGAGGGAGTTGTGGCAGCTGACACTGGACACATAGCAGCCCATGAGGCAGGTGCTATCGAGTTTTCCGGACACAAGGTCCTGACCCTTCCTAATAAAGGGGCAGAAAAGGACACTGATAAATACGGATCCGATGTGGGTAAGATAAACGCATCTGACCTTAAAAAATATCTTGATACCTTCTACGGCGATGGCAACCACGAGCACATGGTATTTCCCGGTGCTGTTTACATTTCACACCCAACAGAGTACGGAACTCTTTACACTAAGAAGGAGCTTACAGACATTTCAGCAGTCTGCAGGGAGTATAAGATCCCGCTTTTCCTTGATGGCGCAAGACTTGGATATGGTCTTATGAGCAAAAGAACTGACGTCACAATGAAGGATATCGCATCTTACGTGGACGTATTCTACATTGGAGGAACCAAGGTGGGAGCCCTCTTTGGAGAAGCAGTTGTGTTCCCTAAGGGAGTACCAACAGCCCACCCTGTTCCGGTTATCAAGCAGCACGGAGCCCTTCTTGCAAAGGGATGGCTTCTTGGTATTCAGTTTGACACTCTTTTTACTGACGACCTTTACTTCGAGATAAGTGAAAACGCAATTGAGATGGCAGAGCTCCTTAAGGAAAGACTGACAGAAAAGGGATATAAGTTCTTCCTGGATTCTCCAACAAATCAGCAGTTCATTATTGTAAGTGATGACAAGTTAAAAGAGCTGTCACAAAACGTAGGCTACAGCTTCTGGGAAAAGTACGATGACACTCATACAGTTATAAGACTTGCCACTGATTGGGCCACAACGGAGGAAGATGTTGAGACTCTCATGAAATTCTTATAAAAAAGTTTTTGAAACAAGGGGCAGCTGCAAAAATGCGCAGTTGCCCTATTTTTGCGGGTTCCCACTTTGCTCATTAGGCGCGTTGAAGGGTAAGCGGTTTAAAGTGATAAAGTTTTTTGTTGACATCCCCCTGGGTAAGCGCTTACTATGGTTAATATACATCAATTGTATACACGTATAAGCATTAATATCACCAGGAGGATGACAGTATGAAGAAAAAGATTTTGTCAGTCATGCTGGCTTCAGTTTTAGCCATGAGCATGATCGGATGCGGAAGCTCTGCTGTTAGCGGAGTTACTGAGACAGAGACAACAGAGTCTGCAGATTCTACCCAGAGCGCAGACACAACAGAGAGTGCTGATGCTACTGCAGCAGAGGCTACAGGAGAGGGTTCAGGAGAGGATCTCAACGTAATGCTTGAGACACCAGTTGAGTCACTTGACCCACAGCAGGCAACAGACGGAACATCATTTGAGGTAATCGCTGATTACACAGATGGTCTTATGCAGATGGATGCAGATGGACAGGCTGTAAACGCTATCGCTGAGAGCGTAGACGTTTCAGACGACGGACTTACATATACATTCCACCTTCGTGCAGATGCTAACTGGAGCAACGGCGAGCCTGTAACAGCAAACGACTTTGTATTTGCTTGGCAGAGAGCAGTTGATCCTGAGATCGCTTCAGAGTATTCTTACATGCTCAGCGATATCGGTCAGATCGTAAATGCACAGGAGATCATCGACGGTGCTAAGGACAAGTCAGAACTTGGCGTAACAGCAGTTGATGACAAGACACTTGAGGTTAAGCTCAATGTTCCTGTCAGCTACTTCCTTTCACTTATGTACTTCCCAACATTCTACCCTGTAAACCAGGCTTTCTATGAGAGCGTTGGCGATACATTTGCTACAAGCCCAGAGACAACTCTTTCAAACGGTGCATTTGTACTTGACGACTATCAGCCAGCAGCAACAGCTATTCACCTTACCAAGAATGCTGATTACTACAATGCAGACAGCGTTAAGCTTGCAGGTCTTAACTACCAGGTTATCCAGGATTCACAGCAGGCTCTTATGAGCTACCAGAATGGGGACCTTGATACAACTCTTGTAAATGGTGAGCAGGTTGACCAGGTTAAGGATGATCCAGCATTCCAGGCAATTGGTGCAGGATACATGTGGTACATCAGCCCTAACATCCAGGATGTAAAAGAGCTTGCTAACTTAAATATCCGTTACGCTATCACAATGGCTCTCAACAGGGAAGCAATCACAACAGACGTACTTAAGGACGGTTCAGCTCCTACATTCACAGCAGTTCCTATGGACTTCGCAGCAGGTCCAGACGGATCAGACTTCTCAGCTGACCAGACAAAGTTCTCAGATGTATGTAAGTACGACGCAGCAGCTGCTGCAGACTACTGGGCTAAGGGACTTGAGGAACTTGGCATCACAGAGCTTACACTTACAATGATCCACGATGCAGACGATGCTCCTATCAAGGTTGCACAGGTTGTTAAGGAGCAGCTCGAGACAACACTTCCTGGACTTACTGTTGAACTTCAGCAGATGCCTAAGAAGGAGAGAGTACAGCGTATGCAGGAAGGCGAGTTCGAGCTCGGACTTACACGTTGGGGCCCTGACTATGCTGATCCTATGACATACCTTGGAATGTGGGTAACAGACAACTCCAACAACTACGGTTTCTGGAGCAATGCTGAGTATGACAAGATCATTGACGAGTGCACAACTGGCGAGACAGCTATGGATGCAACAGCTCGTTGGGCAGCACTTTACGATGCTGAAAAGATCGTAATGGACGAGGCAGTTATCTTCCCTCTCTACACACAGTGCAATGCTGAGCTTATCTCTACAGATGTATCAGGAATTGAGTTCCACCCTGTTGCTCTCAACAGAGTATATAAGAACGCAGTAAAGAACTGATCAAAAAATAAGGCATAAAGAAGGCTGCTGCGCGAAGATGGGTGGTGGACGCTATCTGTCTTCGCGCAGTTTCTCTATTGGGGTAGTCATGAAAAAATATGTTATTAAAAGAGTGGTGACAGCTCTTTTCACACTGCTGGCCATCACACTGATACTTTTTATACTAATGCAGCTGATGCCGGGTTCTCCATTTAACGATGAGAAACTTAACGACACTCAGAGAGCTGCATTATATGCAAAATATGGACTGGACAAACCGATAATCGTTCAGTTTTTCCAGTATGTCTTTAACATGTTCAGAGGAGACCTTGGAGTTAGTTACAAGATTTCCAAGAATACACCGATCACACAGCTCATCGCATCCCGTCTTCCAATTTCCATCGGAGTTGGATTTGCGGCAGTTTTAATAGGTGCTGTTGTTGGTCTTTTGCTGGGCCTTTTGGCTGCCTTTAAAAAGGACACATTCTGGGACACCCTGGCAACAATCATTTCAGTAATCGGAGTGTCAGTGCCTTCCTACGTGTTTGCGCTGGCTCTGTCTTATCAGTTCGGATTTAAACTCAAGTGGTTCCCAATGCTCTTTTCAGCAAAAGATGTGATAGGATCCAGCGTCCTTCCTTCCATATCCCTGTCCATGTTCACCATGGCTTCAATAGCGAGATTTACAAGGGCGGAGATGATAGAAGTTTTAGGATCTGACTATATGCTCCTTGCTGAGTCCAAGGGACTTTCGGGCAACAAACTTATCTTTTCCCATGCCCTTAGAAACGCCCTTATTCCTATCATTACAGTGCTTGCACCGCTTGTTGTTGACCTTATGACAGGTTCCCTTGTTGTGGAAAAGATCTTTTCAATCCCTGGAGTTGGGTCACTTCTTGTAAACGCAATCCAGTCTAATGACTATAACGTGGTTATAGCCCTTAGCTTTATATATTCAGCAATGTACATCGGGATCATGCTGGTAGTGGATATCCTCTACGGCATCATCGATCCAAGAATTCGTGTGGCAAAGGAGGGAGACTGATATGGCAGAGACAGCAGCAGTACTTACAAAAGAGCCCTACGTGCCTACAGATGCGGATTTTAAGCTTAAAGGGAACGATAAAGACATCCTTGTTGATTCTAACTTTGCTTCCCAGAGCTTTTGGAAAGAGGTTGTTGCAAGGTTTAGAAAGAAAAAGAGCGCAGTATTTGGACTTATCTTCGTGCTTGTGATCACTTTCTTTGCCTTTGTTGGACCTTCAATGAACAGCTACACATACTCGGGGCAGGATCTGGCCAAAAAGAATCTTGCGCCGAGGATTCCTCTTATTGAGTACACAGGCTTTTTTGATGGTCATGAAAACATCGCAACCACCAAGGGAACCAAGACTGTTAACCTCTATTTTGAGAATAAGCTTCCTGATACCTTCTACTGGTTTGGAAGTGACAACTTTGGACGTGACATCTGGACAAGAACCTGGTCTGGAGCCCAGGTTTCACTTATCATCGCAGTTGCAGCGGCTATCATCGACATGATCATCGGTATGAGCTACGGCCTTATTTCCGGATATTTTGGCGGAAAAGTGGATATGGTGATGCAGAGGATCTTAGAGATTGCCAACGGTATCCCAAGGCTTGTTATCGTAACTCTTCTTCTTTTGGTGTTTAAGCCTGGTATGCTGACCATCATCGTGGCTTTGATGCTGACAGAATGGGTGGGAATGAGCAGGATCGCAAGAGCTGAGATGCTGAAATTAAAGGAGCAGGAATTCGTTCTTGCATCAAGAACATTGGGCGCTGGAAGCATGCACATTATTTTCAGTGAGGTCCTTCCTAATATCATCGGACCTATTATAACTCAGGTTATGTTCTCTATTCCTACAGCGATCTTCACCGAAGCTTTCCTGTCCTTTGTAGGACTTGGAATTCCGGTACCAAGATGTTCACTTGGCTCCCTTATTTCAGAAGGCTTCAACAGCTTTACAACGCACCCTTATCAGATAATTCCACCAATTGTGGTTATGGCGCTTCTGATGCTGAGCTTTAACCTGGTGGCAGACGGTCTTAGAGAGGCCCTGGATCCCAAGCTTAAGGAGATGTAAGACCAGATGAGTGAAGAAAAGAAATTACGTGAAAAAATACTGGATGTCAAAAATCTTGACATCACCTTTGAGACAACTGCCGGTAAGGTACATGCCATCAGAGGAGTCAATATAGATCTCTATCAGGGTGAGACTGTTGCCATTGTTGGTGAGTCCGGCTCTGGTAAGTCAGTTACAATGCGAGCAGCAATGGGTATCCTTGCCAAGAATGCAGTTGTAAACAGCGGAGAGATCATCTACAGATATCGCGACAACGTAGGCGGAATCGACTACAACCCTGAAAACGACGCTAATGCGCAGTGGAAAGAAGCAGATATCCTTAAAATGGACAAGAAGTGGATCAGGAAGCACATCAATGGCCGAAGGATCGCAATGGTGTTCCAGGATCCCATGACCAGTCTTGACCCTACCATGACCATTGGTAAGCAGATCATGGAAGGAATGATCTGGCACTACAAGATCGATAAGAAGGATGCCTATAACAGGGCAGTAAATCTTCTTAAGGAGGTTGGTATTGAGGATGCTGAAAAGAGAATGAAGCAGTATCCACACCAGCTCTCAGGCGGAATGAGACAGAGAGTTGTCATTGCTATAGCTCTTTCCTGTAACCCTGATCTTCTTATCTGCGACGAGCCAACAACGGCCCTTGATGTTAACATTCAGGCCAAGATCCTTGAGCTTATCAAAAAGGTTCAGAAGGAGAGAGATATTGCGGTAATCTACATTACCCATGACCTTGGTGTTGTGGCTAAGGTTGCAGATTACGTAAATGTCATGTACGCAGGAAAGATCGTTGAGGTCGGCAACATAAATGAGATCTTCTATGAGCCAAAGCACCCATACACCTGGGGACTTTTGTCAGCAATGCCTGACCTTGGAACAGACGACGACAGGCTCTACACAATCCCTGGTTCACCTCCAAACCTTCTCCACGAGAAGGAGGGAGATGCATTTGCACCTAGAAATGCTTATGCACTGGAGATTGACGACAAGCTTGAACCTCCAATGTTCCAGATTTCTGAGACCCACTGGGCAGCCACATGGCTCCTTGACCCAAGAGCTCCCAAGGTAGAGATGCCAAAAGAGCTTAAGGCTAGAATTGAGAGAATGAAGAAGGAGGCAGGTGTTAATGACAGCAAATTATAATGCAGAGCCTCTTTTGGAGGTAAAGGGACTTAAGCAGTATTTCCCTGTCAGCAAGACATATACAGTTAAGGCAGTAGATGACGTGAGCTTTAAGGTATATCCTGGCGAGACATACGGCCTTGTTGGAGAATCAGGCTCAGGTAAGTCCACTATAGGAAGGAGCATCATAAGGCTCTACGACCCAACAGAGGGAACCATCAATTTCTGCGGAATGGACATCTCCGGAAAGATGAGCAGGGATGTAAAGGAAAAGCTCCGTATCCAGATGCAGATGATCTTCCAGGACCCAATGGCTTCCCTTAATCCAAGAAAGAAGATAAAAGATATCATTGGAGAAGCCCTTGATGTACATCACTTCTATAACAGCAAGGCAGAGAGGGACCAGCGCGTTGAGGCTATCCTTGAAAAGGTAGGACTTGCCAAGGAACACGCTGACAGATATCCCCATCAGTTCTCCGGCGGACAGCGTCAGAGAGTAGGAATTGCAAGAGCCCTTATCCTTAATCCTAAGCTTGTAATTGCGGATGAGTGTATTTCAGCTTTGGACGTTTCAATCCAGGCTCAGGTTGTAAACCTTATGAAGGACATCCAGGCAGAGCTTGGAACAGCATATCTGTTCATCGCCCACGATCTTTCAATGGTTAAGTACATCTCTGACAGGATCGGAGTTTTGCACCTTGGACATTTACTTGAGACGGGAACAACGGATGAGATCTTCTCAAATCCAATCCATCCCTATACGAAATCTCTTTTGTCTGCGATCCCGATCCCTAATCCGGAGCTGGAAAAGAACCGCGAAGCCATAAACTACGACTACAAGACGTCCGGGATTGACTACACTAAGGGCACAGAGCACCTAGTTAGCGGTTCCCACTACGTAAAATGTACAGACGAAGAGTTTGAGGCATGGACAAAGAAGTCCGTCTGAGCCGTACATTTTAGCGAATTAGTTCTTGCATGTTTTAACGATTAGTAGTAGAATGTGTGCATTATAAATAGAAAAGCTGTGACGAAGACAGTAGATAGCTATCGAAAGTTTACAGAGAGCCTGCGGTTGGTGGAAGCGGGTACAAGTAGTTGCTATTCGAAAATCACTTCCGAGCTGCAGGATCAAAAGAAAAGATGACAAAAGAACCGTCCCCGTGACATGTTTTTATTTCGAGTAGATCTTTGCCGTGAGTCCCCACGTTAACGGGAAGCGTATTCAACCGGAGACTCCGGCGCGTATGTAAATGGGTGGTATAACGAGTGTATATTATTGGCCTCGTCCTTTTTACAAGGACGGGGCTTTTTATGTGATGAAAGGAGCTCAAAATGTATAACAAAGTCGATACCGATATGAATTTTGTCGGCAGAG
>NZ_JAGAYD010000258.1 GCF_017940685.1 Butyrivibrio sp.
ACTCAGGGAGCTTGGTTTTGGGCCTTTTCTATTTCCTTACCCGCTCGCCTAAGCGAGCGATGACCATTATGAGCTATAGTTTTGTGATCTGCCCTGCGTGTGCGGTCGAGTATGCGTAATCGAGAAAAAACTGCAGGAGCGTTTTAGAAAAGTTTCGTTTGCGGATAGCGAAAAACCGGAAATAATAGTAAAGCCGGGGCAGGGATCACCTACTCACCGTGAGCAGAACTTAAGGGGACTTCCGGAGGCTCATGAACAAGCGGCTCCCTCAAACGCGAAAAAGTCTGAACATATTGTGCGGACGGCGGTGGCAAGCTTAAACGGGCTCGGGGCGGCGCCTTTGGCTAAGGGTCCGCGGCGCAGGCCAATGGGCAAACTATCGGTGAGGGAGGGCCCTGGGCTGAAGCTGACAGTAGAACCGTCTCCGTGTCAGGTTGCGCGCAATAAGACAGTAGAACCGTCCCCGTGTCTTGTCCAACCTTACTCCACGTTCTTAAGTGCTTCGCTCATGGGAATCCGTCCGATCCTCACGTACTCGATAACAGCAACAACAGCGTAGGTCACCGCTCCAAGAAGGAACATCTTAACGTATGCCGAAGGATCAAGCCAGATAACCATCCAGCCGCTCATCATCTGCTTGAGCATAACCCTGAAGATCCAGACCATGACATAAGACAGGATCGGATAGGAAATAAGAAGGGATGCTATAACAACCAGTGCTGTTGGAACTATGTAAAGCATGGCGATCTCTCTTTTGGAATACCCAAGGATCTTGGCCATGGATATAGACTGGACATTGCGCTCGATTATAAGTTTGGACAAAAGATATATCAGCACAATAAACATGATCACCGAAAAGCCATCCACCATGTACATTAGACTTCCCATGGAGATCATAAGCTGCCTTGAAACTCTGGTGAGAGACTCCTCATCGATCACTGTTCCGATATACTTGCTGTCGATATCCGTGATCTCGGAATCAGAGAAAAACCCCGAAAACGACTCCTCATCAAGTCCCATGACGTCATTAAGATGTTTTTTACTCATAAACACAACAATTCCGCCGTCGTAGTCGTAGGTTCCAGTAACCTTAAAGCCGTAATACTTATCCTCGTAAGGCTCCTTTAAGGTTATGACAGAGTCTTTTCCGTAGCCGTATTTATCCGCGTAGGCAGAGGATATCAGCACAGTCTTGTCATTAAATTCTGCGTCGATATATCTGCTGTTTTCCTGAATGCCATACAGCGTCACGTCCTCAACCCTTGTACCGCCCTCACCGATGGTCTTGAGGCTATAGGCCGAGAACTTCTCTGCATCAGGATTGTTGGTGTTTATCTTGCCTAGCAAAAAGACATATGAAAATGCCGCAGACATCTCATCATCGTCATCAACTGCCCCTGCAGGGATCTGCAAAAGATATGTATGCTTGGCCAGCATAGACTCTGTGACAATTCCCTGAAAGTGCACCAATAGCGGTGGCAGCATCATTCCAAAGAAAAGAAGGACATTGGCAAATAAAAGCCCCATAAACAGAATGATGTAGCTGCTCTTATTCTGGATGAGGATCCTGATCCTGAACCTGTCAAAAAACTTTAAAGCGCCGCTGAGCTTCACTGCAGGCTTTTGTTTTCCCCCTGAAAGGTTGCGCCTTATGAGATGAAGCGGGCTAAGAGACAGCTTTTTTCTCAGGATGAAATAGGTGACTATCATCATGATGACAAGTGGAATGATGGTTGTCTTTAAAAAGGCTTCAGCGCTCCAGACCGTCACATATGTAGGCAGCGAGTAACTTCCATAATACATTTCAACGCAGACATTCTTAAATATGGTGTAACCAAGGATATTTCCGATGACGGCAGATATTATGGTCACAATAAGGGGCATTGCCATGTAGTGCCTTATGAGCTCTCTTATTGTATAGCCTGACGCGCGAAGGGTTCCGATGACACAGGATTCCTTGTGGATCGTGTTGTTTATAGTGATCCCGAACACGAAGGCAACAATTATTATGATGATATACAAAAGCACTTCCATCATGGCCTTGTCGCCCACAATATCTTCGCCGGTGAAATTGATGGCCTGGTTTAAATACCTTGGCACAAAGTTTTCCAGTGAAACCTTTTTGGTCATAGTTTCCATAAGGTCATCGGATACTTCTTTTTCCTCGATATCATCTGAAGGTTTATGGTCGTAGATAAATGCATAGTTGTACCTGAGGCCATCGTCTCCATATTCCTCAAACTGCTCCTTTGAAACCACCGATACGCCAAAGGCAGATGAATCAAACATCATGTCGTTATTATTGTAAAAGAGTGCGCTGTAGTCCGACAGTGCAACAAGGCCAACTACAGTATAGCTTTTGCCTTCAGAAACAAGGCTGTCGCCAACTGCGACCAGGTTGTTATCGGCGTACATTCTGTCTATGGCTATCTCATTTTTCTTTTCCGGAAGGCGCCCTTCCATAACGCAGACTTTGTCCACCTCTTCCCTGTTTGGAAAGATCCTAAGCTTAGTGCCGTTGTCAAAGTTTCTCTCTACATAGAAATTCTCATATATGGAGACTTCTTTTTTCTCTATCCATTCCTTTAATGGATCTGAAAGGCGCTCCTCAGTTCTGAAATTCCCATCCTCCACATTGTACTTGTCAAAGCTGTCGTTGTAGGCTTTGATCATGCTCTCGCCGGCTACCAGAAATCCTGACACAAAGCCAATTGACAGTACCAAAAGGATAAAGATGACGAGGTACTTTCCAAAGTCCCCTTTAAGTTCCCGAAGGAGCCTCTTTTTAAGCGGATTTTTCATAATAGGCTCCTTTACCAGTCAAGTTCTGCGGCTGTCATCTTCTGCTCGTTTTTGTAGCTCTTTCGGATCACGCCGTCTCTGAGTTTTACCACAAAGTCTGCCATGTTCTTTATGGCGTCGTTGTGAGTTACCATGATAATCGTATTTCCATACTTTTGGTTGACTTCCTCAATGAGGGCCAGGATCTCTTTTGACGTGTTGTAGTCAAGAGCTCCTGTGGGCTCATCGCAAAGAAGGATGTCCGGATTTTTAACTATGGCCCTTCCTATGGCGCAGCGCTGTTGCTGACCGCCGGAGAGCTGGCTTGGGACCTTGTGCTGATGATTGGTAAGGCCCAGGACCTCAATTATCTCGTCAATGTTAAGTGGATTTTTAGAAAGATATGCTCCAACCTCGATGTTTTCTCTGACTGTGAGATTGGGTATTAGATTGTACATCTGAAAGATGTAGCCAAGATGATCTCTTCTGTAGGAGGTCAGAGCCTTTTCGTCCATGTCGGACATGCTCTTTCCCTTGATGATGATCTTACCGGAATCGGCATTATCTATGCCTCCGATGATATTTAAAAGTGTTGACTTTCCGGACCCTGATGGCCCTAAAAGTACCACAAACTCTCCCTGCTCTATACCAAGACTGATGTCCTTTAAGACTTCAATTCGGCTGTCGCCTTCGCCAAAGGACTTCTTGATGTTCTGAAGTTCCAGTTGCATTTTTCCCTCTCCTCATAAAAAAAGGGGACGGACAAGACACGGGGGCTGTTCTGTTGGGACGAGACACGGGGACGGTTCTTTTGTCTTGTTTTATCTTGATAAAATAAGACAAAAGAACCGTCCCCGGTGTCTCATCCCAACAGAACAGTCCCCATGTCTTATCCGCCCCTTGGCTTACTTAGTTCAACTTAATGATATCAATTCTCTCTATTACCCCGATGTCCTCTAAGGCCTTGATCATACGGTAAACCGTAGCTGTACCTATGGACCTGTCTCTTTTTTTCACACTGCAGCAGATATCCTTACAGGAAGCACCGTCATTTTCTGCGATCACTCCTGCAACAAGTCTTCTCTGCTTGGTGATCCTCATTCCGCTGTCTTTTAATGCTGTAATTATCTGTTCATTGCTCATAGTGTATTTAGTTAGCAAGCGCTAACTCCCCTTTAATGATAAGGCCCGCATTACACGGGCCTTATCTTTTATATTTTAGTTTTTACAGTTACAAGCTGCCTTATGGCAGTTTCCTGCTGATGGGCAACCAATACAGCGTGTGCCCTTTTTCTTTTCCTTATAAATGTATCTGATCGCAAGAAACAGGATCAGCGCTATTACTAAAATTGCAATTAAATCTGCCATAAAAACACACTTTCTTACTTAAATAGGCATATCAGTCAAGCTTGTACTCAAGAGCCATTTCTTTCTGGTTTCTCTGGATCAAGTATACAATAATAGCTGCGAATACTGCAATTGCGATGATACCTGCTACGAAACCTGCTCCGAGAGAGCCTGTTGTGATAAGTGTTCCAATCTGATATACAAGGAATCCAACTGTAAAGCCTGTTGCAAGCTGAAGTCCGATAGCACCCCAGAGCCACTTAGCTGACTTCATCTCTGAGTTCATAGCACCAAGAGCCGCAAAGCAAGGTGGTGTGTAAAGGTTGAACATCAGATATGCAAGAGCTGCAACCTTAGTGATTCCCATAACTGCTGCTACTGCGTTACCTTCGCCGATGAGCTCAAGCTCCTCTGTGTCGATGAGGTTAGAGATTGCATAAACTGTAGCGATTGTTCCAACAACGTTCTCTTTTGCGATAAAACCTGTGATTGCTGCTGCAGCAAGCTGCCAGCTAACAACTCCAACTACAGGAACAAGAAGGTAAGCGAAAGGTCCTGCAACACCTGCAAGGATTGATGTGTTCTCCATACCCTCTTCTACAGGATGGAAGCTGAAGTCAAATGTCTGCATGATCTGTACAACTGTGTTACATACAAGGATGATAGTACCAGCCTTGATGATGTATGCCTTACCTCTTTCAAGCATTGACTTAACTGCAAATCCAAGGCTTGGTACCTTGTACTCAGGAAGCTCAATGATGAAGAAGCTCTTTCTATACTTCATACCAGTAATAGCCTTGATGAGAAGTGCTCCAAGGAGGATCAGGATGATACCGCCCATGTAGCAAATGAAGCTTACCCATCTTGACTCAGGGAAGAATGCTCCAGCGAAAAGAGCTATAACAGGAAGCTTGGCACCACATGGCATGAAGGTTGCAAGCATTGCTGTAGCGCGTCTTTCTCTCTCGTTTCTGATGGTACGGCAAGCCATGATAGCTGGGATTCCGCAACCAGTTCCGATGATCATAGGGATAACTGACTTACCTGAAAGACCTACTCTCTTGAAGATAGGATCAAGAACAACAGTAGCTCTTGCCATGTATCCACAGTCCTCTAATAGTGCAATGAGGAAGTACATTACCATAACCAGTGGCAGGAAGCCAACAACCGCACCAACACCGCCGATGATACCATCAACAAGAAGTGCATAGAGAAGTGGATTGGCATCGGCCATTGCATCTCCAACAAATCCCTGGAAGGTTTCGATCCAGCCTGCAAGGATATCTGCAAGCCATGTTCCGACTGTTGTCTGAGAAATATAGAATACAAGCCACATGATGGCTGCAAAGATAACAATACCAAGAATAGGATGTGTAACAATGTTATCTATTGTATCGCCGAAGTTCTTGTCCTTGGTAAGGACTTTACGATTTTCAACTTCGCTGACGATCTTGTTTACAAATTCAAAACGCTTTCTGTCTGCAGTCTCAACTGCTGCTTTATCTGTAAGATCGATGTTGCCCTGAACGTAAGGCTCTGTCTGCCCTTTGCCCTCAAGCTCTGCTGCTGCCTTAACTACTTCCTTAAGACCAGTCTCTGAAGTTGCAACAGTCTTGATTACAGGACATCCAAGCTTCTCTGAAAGGAGCTTTTCATCGATGCTGTTTCCTTTTTTATCGTTGGCATCGTTCTTGTTAAGAGCAACTACTACAGGAACCCCAAGCTCAAGAAGCTGAGTTGTAAAGAAAAGGCTTCTGCTAAGGTTAGTTGCATCAACGATGTTGATGATGGCATCAGGATGCTCGTTTTTAACGTATCCGCTTGTGATGCTCTCTTCTGAAGTGAAAGGAGACATTGAATACGCACCAGGAAGATCTACTGCAATAAGTTCCTTGTCTCCGTCATAATAACTTTTTTTGATAACACTCTCTTTCTTGTCAACCGTAACACCTGCCCAGTTACCGATCTTTTCACTGCGACCTGTAAGAGCGTTGTACATGGTTGTTTTGCCACTGTTGGGATTACCCGCCATAGCAATTCTCATCTCTTTTTCCTCCTAAACATAAACACTTTAAAAATATCATTCAAAATACGTTGGGCGTATCTTGCATACTTACTCGATTCTGATAGCCTCAGCTAACTCAGGATCAATATTATATCTTGCATCCTTGATAGCAACCACCAGGTTTTTCTTCTTATCTACGACTGTGATCTTCTCTCCACTGTAGCAACCAAGGGAAAAAAGGAAGCTCTCCATCTCCTCATCGCCTCCGGTAGAGACATTGTCAATTGTATATTCTGTGCCAAGAACGGCTTCATTAAGTGACATAGACATATGCACCTCCATCATATTATTCATGTAGTTAGCTGACGTTAATATTAATTAGCCATTGCTAACTTCAATTAGTAGGATATTCTTATTAAGAATAATTGTCAATAAGAAATTTAAACTTTTTAGATATTTTCTATGTCTTTCACCCATTTTCAGGCAATGGAAATGCCGCATTGGCAAGATGCGGCATTTTAGGTAGGAGATTTCTTATGACTTGGCTTGTCATTTGATTAGCTTTCGCTAACAATATGTATGTTAGCATCTGCTAACATTATTGTCAACACTAAATTTAAAAAAATTTAAATTGTGTTAAATCTATTTTTGTAGTATGCTTATAATATCTAAGAAAGGCGGTACTGTATTATGGCGTTACAAGAATCTGGGGAGATGTATTTAGAGACAATC
The DNA here is from genome assembly GCF_017940685.1 of Butyrivibrio sp. Lineage (GTDB taxonomy): Bacteria > Bacillota > Clostridia > Lachnospirales > Lachnospiraceae > Butyrivibrio. The sequence goes on from NZ_JAGAYD010000258.1 coordinate 6,866, forward strand.
TACGTTCTTTCACAGGAGCATCCTAATGTCAGAGCGGTAGATATTGGCGAAGAGCTTGGTTACTCAAGACCATCTGTTAGCCGTGCCATGCATGTGCTCAAGGATGAAGGTCTTGTTAAGACCGATGATTACGGTTTCGTCAAACTAACAGAGGCAGGCAATGTCCTCGCAAAACGTATCTATGAGCGTCACACTGTGCTGACTCAGGTTTTACTTGATCTGGGTGTTGAGGAAAAGATAGCCTCCGAGGATGCATGCAGACTTGAGCACTACATAAGTGATGAAACCTTTGATGCCATCAAGGCTCATGTTGCTCAGTACGGCAGCAAAAATAAGAATAAGAGCAGAGCTAAAGGCAAGACGGGCGCTAAGGCGTAAGGCAAGACAGGTATTAAGGCATAAGATAAGCGGACTCATATTGAGTCCGCTTTTTATTTAGGCGAGATTTGTGCCAAATATTCCTGATATAAAGAATAGTCTCCCCAAAAAGTCTTTGGATTTTGTGCCATCTAGCGCATTATCATCATATGCCCTCCCCAAAAATCAATAAAAAGACCAATTAGTGACGATATACTGAGTTTTCTTTGGGTTATCATTTGTAGAATATGTCCCATATGGCACAAACTGTCAAACGCAAAAAGAGCCAGATGTCTATGAGTATATGATCATATTCCATGAAAGCTTGAAAAAGGCGGTTTCAAACGAACCCGCCTTTCTTACTACTTTTCAGTCAATTACCTATAGTCTATATAGTTTCACTTGTCCAGTGCTTCCAAAGCCTTCTTTAAAACTTCCGTACCCTGTGTATAGAGCTTAACCGCTTCCATAGCAAGGTCGTATGCATTGTCATTGCCAGATTCCTTGATATGTCCCGCAAGATGCTCAAGTTCAGCTGTGTGATCTGCATTATGGGTAACCATGTAGTTCATAAGAGCGTGCAGCTTATCTGCAGGAGCGCCATCGTGGTCATGATGATGATGCTCATGATCGTGGTGGTGATCGTGCTCATGGTCGTGATGGTGATCGTGCTCATGGTCGTGATGGTGATCGTGCCCATGCTCGTGCTCGTGGTCATGCTCGTGTGGGTGAGAATGTGTGTAAGTATGACTGTGCTCGTGTTCGTGTTCCATACCTTGGCTCCTTTAGCTATTGTTTTCATGACTTTTAGTCACATTTCTAGTTATCTGTATTTTACCATGTGCTAAGCCCATTTACCATGGACTATTCTCTATCCCACGCGGGTGAAAATAAGGTGATTTCAAAATGAGGTACAATTCATTGAATTTCAAGAATTGTACCGCTTTATATATATATCCATTTTCACCCAATTTCCATCAAAAAATCCTAAAACAAAAGAATGTTTCCCTTCAAAACATAACTTTTTTGTAAGCTGTGGGTGAAAAAACTTGATATAAAAAAAGAGGTACAATCAAGCAGTAAAACTTGATTATACCTCTTTTGCAATTATATCTTTTTTCACCAAATAATAATCTCACTTGTGAATCACAAATTCTAAAACATCATTGAATTTGCACTGATTCATGGATTCATTGGGCAAATACGTCATTTTTACAAATCAGGTACAATTTACCAGTCCATACGAATATATACCTCTTTGAACAAAAAAGCCTATTCACCCAAGCCACAGGGCCTGATCGTACCTCTTTTCATGATCTGCCACTATTCACTCAAACCATCATCTTATAAATCTTAGCACAATCCTCTTCATCAAGAGTCACAAAGCCAGAAATGCTTCCAGTTCTGCCATCGCCGCAGGAATTGTTGTGTGCCATGATATCAGTGATACCTGCAGCAGTCTGATTTACGTTTATTTAGCTACAACAACTGAACCTTTATGGCGGAATATCTTGGCTGCTCCGCCGTTTTTGATAGTATCCTTAACAAAGGCATTCATTATCTCATTGTATCCGCACTTGCCATCCTTGGTGAACGAAGGCTCAAGGGCATCAAACTCGTTGCCTTCGTATGTGATGGTCATGGCACCGCCGTCTGAAGTCTTCATGATGATAAGAGTGTTGTCACCATTCTTAACTACTGTATATTCATAGTTTTCGCTGCTAAGGAAATCTTCGATATCCTCAACTGCACCTTCCATTGCATCAGATGCTGCATCCATATCCATAGGTGCAGGAATCTGCTCAGGTTCATTGTCCATAGCAACAGGCTCTGTGATCTCTACTGTTCCAGATGAAGCTGCTTCCTGCTCTGCTGCCATCATTGCTGCTGCCACAGGATCGATATCTGCAGACGCTTCTGCACTTCCCTCTGCTGGCTCTGCCTCTGCTGCTGCCATTGCTGCCATAACTGCATCCATGTCTGAAGAATCTTCAGGAACAGGCTCTACTGCAGGAATCTCTACTGGCATCTCAGGAACTGGCTCAGGTGCTGGCTCCTCTACTGGCATCTCAGGTACTGGCTCCTCTGTTGGCATATCAACTGGCATCTCAGGAGCTGGCTCCTCTCCTGTCAGTGCATTCACTTCTGCATTAAGGATTGCATCAAGGTTCTCTGCAGGTGTTTCTTCTGCTGCTGCCTCAACTGGAGGCATATCTCCAGCAGCGATCATTGCAGCCATTACAGGATCTATATCTGGAATCGGCTCTGATGCTGCTTCCGCAGCCATTTCAGGAGCTGGCTCTGCAGGAATCTCTGGTGCTGCATCAACCGGTGCTGCATCTCCTGCTGCCATTGCTGCCATCATTGCATCTATATCTACTGGTGCATCAGCTGGGGCCTCCTCTACAGGTGCCTCTTCAACCATCTCAGGCGTAGGCTCTGCTGGAATCTCTGGAGTGGGCTCTGCCGGTGCTGCATCTCCTGCTGCCATTGCTGCCATCATTGCATCTATATCTACTGGTGCATCAGCTGGGGCCTCCTCTACAGGTGCCTCTTCAACCATCTCAGGCGTAGGCTCTGCTGGAATCTCTGGAGCGGGCTCTGCTGGTGCTGCTTTTCCTGCTGCCATTGCTGCCATCATTGCATCTACATCGGTAGCAGTCTCAGCTGCTGCCATTGCTGCCATCATCGCATCTACATCTACCGGTGCTTCTGCTGGAGCCTCTTCTGCTGGAGCTGCTTCGCCCGCTGCCATTGCTGCCATCATGGCATCTACGTCTACTGGTGCTTCAGCCGGTGCTTCTGCAGGCGTCTCAGGAGCTGGTTCTGTAAGTGCACCAGGATCAGCTGGGGTTTCTGCGCCTGGAATATCAGGAATTGGTTCCATTATCGCATCAAGATTTGCCATAAGGTCATCAGTAGGAGCAGCCTCTGCAGGCACTTCCTCAGGTACAGGTTCTGTAAGCGCACCAAGATCAGCTGGCATCTCCTCTGCTGGTGCTGCTTCTCCCGCTGCCATTGCCGCCATCATCGCATCTACATCTACTGGAGCGTCCGCTGCAGGTGCCTCCTCTACTGGAGCTGCAGGCATATCTGCAGTCATTGCTGCCATCATTGCATCAAGATCAACAGCATCTGCTCCTGGTTCATCTGCTACAGGAGCAGTCTCAGCAGCCATTGCTGCCATCATTGCATCTATATCCACTGGAGTGTCCGCTGCAGGTGCCTCTGCTGCAGGAGCTTCAGCCGCTGGTGCCGCATCAGCCGCAGCCATCGCTGCCATTGCAGCTGCCATAGCGTCAGCCTCTGCCGTTTCAGCAGGACTTGCAACGCTCTCACTGGAAGTTGCTGCCATGATCTCATCCAGATTTGGAATATCCGGTATAGGCTCAGCCGCTGCTTTTTTACGTCCTCTCTTTGGCTTTGGTTCCTCTGCAGGTGCCGGCTCAGGCGCTGGTTCCCCCTGAGACATTGCTGCCAAAAGATCATCTACATTGGCTGTAGAAAGGTCCTGTCCATTAAGAATATCCTGAGTGCTCATGCCGTCCATGCTGTATCTCCTTTCAAGAGTTATCTTAAAAAGTCTATGCGCCCATAAATCCACACAAGGCGTCTATATACATTATCGTTTATTTCTTTTAGAATTAACAGTTAATTTTTTATTAATTCTGACTTTTTCACAATTTTCCCACCAAGTCGTTTCAAATAAAAAGGACTGCAGCGAAGACCTGTCACGATCTTCTCTGCAGTCCTTATTATTTCATTCAAACACTTTAGCCCAAACCCCTTGAATTATCACATCTTCTCAGGTTCTGGATACTCTACTCCAAAGGTCTCAACTGTTACAGTCTTCATGACCTGAGGATTAACTGGTCTGTCGTTCCAGTCTGTGTCTGTCTCAGCGATCTTATTCACAACATCCATTCCCTCAGTAACCTTACCAAATGCAGCATAGTCGCCATCGAGGTGAGGCGCATTCTTGTGCATGATAAAGAACTGTGAACCAGCTGAATCAGGCATCATGGATCTTGCCATGGAAAGAACTCCCTCTGTGTGCTTGAGATCATTCTTAAAGCCATTTGATGAGAACTCTCCCTTGATGTCGTAGCCAGGGCCGCCCATTCCTGTTCCTTCAGGATCTCCGCCCTGAAGCATGAAGCCCCTTATGACTCTGTGAAAAATAAGTCCGTCGTAGAAATTTCTTTTGATAAGAGAAATGAAATTGTTGACGGTGTTTGGTGCGATCTCCGGATAAAGCTCAGCCTTGATAACATCGCCATTTTCCATTGTGAATGTAACTACTGGATTCTGTGCCATTTTAAAACTCCTTAAATCTATTATTTAGCAATTATTGAAACTGCGTGAAGGTATTCATCTGAACCGTGTGCGCATGTAACCTCAACCTTCTTGTCGATAAGAAGAACCGGGCATCTTGAGAAGTTTGTTGAAGCATCAAGTCTGATCTGCATTGTTCCGCCATCAGTCTCAAGGAAAAGAGTATTCTCCTTGGTCTCGCCTGTTACCCTACCTGTTACTGTAACTCTGTCGCTGCTAAGTGATGTCTCGGAAGAAGCCTTAGCTGTGTTGTTCACCATCTTGGATGAGTGGTTCCATGCATCACTTCCTCTGTAGAATGTAACTGTTACAGACTGTCCAGGGATAAGAGTTCTGCACTCGCTGGCATCTGTTGCAAGGTCGAGAACGAACTGCATTGTTCCACCTGATGTCTCAAGGAAAAGGATTGATGAAGTTGTACCCTTCTCAACTGTTCCTGTAACCGAATTGCCTGATGCTGTTCCAACAGATGATCCGCCTGAAGAAGTTGATCCGCCAACATCTGAGATTGAAAGAGCGTGCATGTAAGCATCTGAACCTCTTGCGCAGGATACTGAAACTGTCTTGCCTACGATAAGGAATCTGCATCCGCTTAAATCTGTGTCTCCATCAAGCTTGATCTGCATTGTTCCGTTGTCTACTACAAGGTAGAGAAGCTCTTCGCTTGTTCCCTTGGCGATACGGCCCTTAACTGTAGCCTTGGTTGACTGATCTACTGAAACCTTACCAGCTGATGAATTGCCTGAAAGCTTAGTTGCGTGCCAGTATTCATCAGTTCCTACATAGCAGTTAGCTGTGATCGAATTGCCAGGCAAAAGAAATTTCGCATTGGAAAACTCTGTGTTTCCATCAATCTTGATCTGAACAGTACCACCACTGGTTGAAAGATAGAGAACATCAGAGGTTGTCTTTTCTGATACTGTTCCTGAATAAGTCATCTCTGCAGCCTCTACAGTGGTTGGAACATCTAAAACCACAAGGCATGCAAAAAATAGCATGATTGTCGATAAAACCATCGCACATATTCTTTTTTTCATAAAAATTACTCCCTTCACAACACTAAATATTCCTCATAGTTACATTGATTATACATCATGTTGTGGTACGTTGTAAACTTAACCTACAAATGCACATAAAAAACTCCCTGTTTTCACAGGGAGTCATACATAATCTCACTTTCGTGGTCCTTAAGCCACTTTCTTCTTTCCTTGTAATCTGGAAGGACTTTTTCAACTTCCGCCCAGAATCTTTCGGAATGATTCATCTCTTTTAAATGGCACAGCTCGTGAACCACAACATAGTCCAAGATCGTCTCGGGAGTACGCATAAGAAGGCAGTTAAAGTTAAGGTTTCCCTTTCCTGAGCAGCTCCCCCAGCGGCTCTTTTGCATCCTGATGGTGATGCGGCCATAAGTAACCCCCATAAGGTCTGCATAGTAGCGGACTCTCTGCGGGATTATCCGCTTGGCCCTGGTCACAAGGAGCTTGATTTCCTGGGGCGAGAGCTCTTTTTTCTGTGACTGCTCTTCCTTACGCTCTCTCATCTTGTTAAGGCTCTTGTCGATCCAGTCGGCCTTTTCTCCGATGAACCGGTTGATGTCAGATAACGGCGCTCGATTCGGGGCTCTGACGATGACCTGAGCGTCTGTTGTCACCTCTATTGAAATTGTTTTCCGTCTGCTGCGGATCAGCCTTATCTCCTGTTTCATAATAAGTAAGTATAGCACAAAGAGTCGTAAAAAGAGCTTTATTTGCTATAAACACAAGCCTGTATAGAAAGGCCCTTAGCTTCCGCATACTCTTTGATAAAATCCCTGATCTCAGGATTTGTGTTGATGGAGTCCCCATAGCCATAGCACTGACGGATTACGCCTTTTACCTCCTCAATGGTGATGAGAGGCTTGTGGATATCATTATTGCTTCTCAAAAAGAGTATCCTGCAATTGCCTTTAGCCATCTTCTCAATGTAACCAGCTCGTCCAACGCAGTGGTTAAGCTGCCGTCCCTCATTTATTATGTCACGGGCATTTTCCGGCATTACGATGGAGTACTTATCTGTCCTGTACTCCCAATCACTACTCTCTTTCTCTTTTATGTTGCTGATACGAGCGTCGTACTTTTCGATCTGGCTTACACAGCCTATCAGATCTATCATCCTGCCAATCTTGTCATGCTTATCCTTGATGGCTGAAGGCTTTGTATTAATAGGTGCATCCCCAAATGCCATGACCTCCTGATATAGAGGATCATTATCTTTCATAGCATCTCTGTAGGCCAGATACCTTCGGCGCATTCTGATGTAGTCATAATACTCGCTGCAAAGATGTTCTCTTTTTTCTGCTTCAATTTTCTCAAGGGAATTGATGGTCCCTGCTGCCTGGAAGACCTCCTCCCTTGTGATATTGTGGGCCATGCCCCAGTAATTTCTTCCTTCCAGATAAAAGCTTGCTGCGAACATTCTCTTTTTAACGTCGGGAAAGTACTGCTTAAAATCTGGATCTTTCATGCACTGGACAAATTTCATGAGATCAAGGGGCAGCGTGATCTCTTTTAGAAACTTCACCTGCCTTCCAGTTATTCCAAGAAGCTCAGGCAGTGTCATCTTGGTGTCCTTTACTTCTCCCTCATAAATACTATCCAGCACCCGTTTGTACAGCTCGTAATCCACCTTGGCCGCCTGCTCTGCCGAAAGAAAGATCGACTGTGCCAGCATTTCTCCAAAGTTTATTTTTTTTCCACCGCTGAACTTGTACTCGATAGTACTTGGCACAAACCTCTCCATGCAAGTGTTTTCGAACAAATCTTTGTCAATGCATCTCTCATCAAGACCATGGCATGTTTGAAAATAATCATGCTCCTTATCCAGGAGCCACGCGCCTGTTATGGGACTTTGTATGAAAAAGAATGACCTGCTGCCGTCAAAATATGCCCTGATCTGCAGGGGCATTGAAAAAAGATCACTCTTTCTCTGACCTGTAACCACCACCAGGTCTTTTTCTATTCTCACGGCTTTGTCTGGAGCCATTTTTCTTCCAAGAAGCTCTCTTACAATGCGTCTTGGAATGTCATTAAGTTCCCTTGACTGAGGAGCTGCAATCCGATAAATTTTGAGGAACTCGGCCAACCTAAACATCTTACTTCTGTCTGCGATATCCATGGCCATCAGGAAATATTTTTTGTTAGCTATCTCTGCCTGTTCTGCGAACTCCTGTAATAGTTCCACCTTCTCCCAGGCACACATAGTATCATAACCATCGTTGTAGTTTTTTAACTCCGTTAGCATCAAAGGGGTCGTGAACGCCCTATTACCATCTGCATCTTCTTTGATGATGGCATTGTCCAAAAACACAAGCCTGGATACTTCTTTTTCAATGTTCTTCTCTTTTACCTCATTTTCAGGAAGTGAGAGCACTCTGAAAACAAGCTTGTTTTCTATTATTGCAGGAACCACAGTGGGCGCGTTCATCACATCACCTCCTCATCGTCTTCACAGGAGCCTTCGTTTTCAAAATCCTCCTCTCTGAATTCCTTAAGTTCATACTGGTTATAATTGTCTGAATAGTCGAAAGGATCATCCAAAATCCTGATATTTATGGGATTTTCCCATGCATTTCTTATATCCTGACTCATACCATCAATATATATATTGACGTTTTTATCCTTGTTAAGATTATCAATTCTTTTGGCTGCCATCTCCCGAATGGCGTCAATGGGTATCTTCTGTCCGACTCCATACTCCTTGGTAGCCAGTAGCATTATTGCCTCTACGAAGGCAAACAATCTAATTTCATAGTACTCTTTTCTCCGATCAACCAGGTCTAGGTGTTCTACCTCGTCCATAAGATGTCTTATGACATTGGCCTCCATTCTTTTGGTCAATTCCCTTTCAAGGTTGCACCTGGCTAGGTCGTATATGTTTTCCTCAGTCATGGCAAATTCCAAGTAGGTCAGTTTCAAGGTGCTTTCCTGATCGTATAGGTTAAACTTGGTGTTGTAGCGCTTACGTTCCTCGGTAAAACTATCAAAGCCGAGAAACTCTGAGTACAAAGTCTTCGAGAGATAATAATAATTAAGTACCATGCCCTTTTCGGGATACTTCCCGTTGGTACAAATATTGCTGTAGCTGACCACAAAGTCATCAATGGGTTCTGCTATCGCTTCTGCCTCTTTTCCATTAAGAGACTGGTCTACAGGGACAAAGACCAGATCGTAGCTCCTTTCCAGTTTTATCCCGTTCTCACTTTTTGTGATATGGTAAAAGAAATCATTCGCCATGAGGTTCTGTTCCTTGATGAACCTCTTGTACTTTGAGTTGGAATATGTCTTAAACAATTCACCGAAGGTGACGTAGCTGTCCGTCAGCTCATCGTTCTTTTCAAGGAGCCAGTCAAAGAACGATCTGCTGAGGTAAATTCCATTCTTTTCGTTATTACTTAGCATGGTTTGCTCCTCCTTGAGTGGTTAGTAGCACTTATGGCCGATGCACTGTCCAAACCAGTCCTTTTCTGGATATGTGAAGATTTCGCCTGGATGTTTCACTTCCCAGACTTCCTTTTTGTACTTCTCCACAATGCTGTCCGGAGTGTAAGTCCATACCCAGTCCCAATAGTCCATGTCTATTTCGTCGCGGATCTCCACGACTTCAGGCCACTGTGCCCTTCGCTCTGCCAGATACCTTATCAGTTCCTCATTCCCAGTTTTCCTGTAAGCATCTTTAAGGTATGATCTCTGTTCAAGGGTCAGGTCGGACAAGCTCTCAAGGAGCTGCTCAAGCCATTCTGGATATTCTGTACTTTTCATGTGAGTTCTCCTTTCGCATTTTCTATAGTTTAATCAGTGAAGAATTAAGATGAAATAAACCGGTAGATTAGTATAGGGAGCGACATTATTGAACACCTTGTAAGTCTTTTTGTCTTATTTATGTTTAGGCAGGCTTATCTATTCAGTTGTCAAGGTGCGTTTAGACAAAAAACAGAGACTTATAGATAGTCTTTCCCCGCATGATTTCTGCGGTTCTTACACATCTATATATCTCTGTTTTTAATCGTCTATGTTTGTAGTTTACTCCCTAGGAAGGGAGGTGGGAATAAACCTGTGGGTTAGGGTGGAAATCTCCTCGTTACGACAGTAGTTGATATTTCGCATCCTCCTGATGACAACAGCTCAAGTATACATATATGTGAATTTTGAATCTTTTACGCTGCCGTTGGAGGATTCACAAATTCTCACGCTTTCTTCCGCAATACCCTTTATAATCCCCTCAGAATTATTAACATACTCACGGATTTTATTTACATATTCATCTGCAGCTGTGTCTTCATTGTAGTGTTTCAAAATCAGTGCCAAATATTTATATGTGATTTCCCATGGATGACCATTAATCTGTCTTTGAGCATTCTTATTCAAATCCGAAAGCGATTTTTCAGTTGTTTTCAGCTTGTTTAACAATTTTTTCGGGACAGAATCAAGATAGAACTCATATACAGCTTTTATATAAACATAGAAAGCAAATTTAAGAGAAAACCTTGCATGGTCCTTAGCTCCCTCATTGGCTATAAAGTTAAATTGATCAATAAGACTTTCTTTGCCTCCATAGTATTCCTTTGCAAGTTCTTCATATTTTTCTTTATTCTTTATACTGATATAGTAATGCAGCAAATATGACTCAGTAATTAGTCGATCTGGAGTCTCTGGATCCATAATTTCCATTGCAGCCAGGAAGTCTTCTTCTGCACGTTCATCATCCAAAAAAGCATATATTTGCGCACGTTGACTTAATGCAATCGCATGATTAAGTGATTCATACTTATCATCCTTGAAGATTTGTTTTTTCATTTCCAGAAGCAGCTCATGATACACAACATTCTCATCCGCAATTTCCAATGCTTTATGAAATTCCAACATATCTCCAAGAAAAACCACCATTCTGTTTCTTGTTCTAAGGAACACTTCAGTAGCAACATATTCCGCATACTGCTGGGTCTTTTCAAAACACTTTTTTGCATTCTCAGAATCACCAATATGAGTATATGCTGATACGCCAGCGTCATAGAGGTCGTACAATTCTGCCTCATCTTTTTTATTGAAAAAGAGAACTTTTTCTCCTGCCTTTTCCAATATTTTGAATATATAAACAAGCTTTTCCTGATTGATGTTATTGGCAAAAATGGAGTTCTTATATTTCTTTATCGCCGTAGAAAGGCCTGCCACATTAGCCGTTCTCAGTACCGAATCAGCAATCATAGGATACCATTCTTTACTGTAGAAATCCTTCATTGTGCTCGAGCACTTTGTTCCGTCAAATCCCATACTCAGTGCTTCAAAATAATCAGCTCTCTCAATTGCCTTCCATCCCTTGTCAAAATACACATCCGCGTCATCATATCCCCATATCATGTTATGACTATCTGAATTAATGTCATTGGCCATATCATAAAACGATGATATCCACTCTCCAGGGGTACTGCCTCTCCTGTTATATGATAAATGCGAACAGATTGCGTCGGCTAAATACAGGAGATCCATTCCGTTTCTTGCATGATCATAGTAGATGCTTTTAACGGCTATACGGTCAATCAAAATCGTATTCTTACCACTGTGGAGCATCTCTCTTTCTAACGCTGTGCGGTAATTATCAGGATTAGTTAAAAGATATTCTGTCGTAGAAGGTGTATTTTGCCCAGTAGATCTTTGAACAGCTTTAAACCCTAGCTTCTCATATTCCTGCATCTTACTTGTTCTATCTGTGCCATCCAATATTACTCTTCTAGTAGCAAGTTCAAGTCTTATCTGCTCAATATTGTCAATCACAGGGTTATAAAACAGCAATCTTTCAACTACATCCTCTGCCATATGTACGTACAGATTGCTGGCAAAATCTTCTCGTACAGCCTCTGAAACACCTCCCGCAAGAAGATCTGTCTTACCGTTTTTCCCTCGCAGCGATGCAAAGATATAATATTTTCCTTTTCTTTGCTCATGAAGAATATCAGATCCTTTCCATGTTCCGTTTTCTAGAAATTCTTCAATTGTCTCTCCAAATTTTGTCTTCACAGCTCCTACTATATGGCTGTTATTTGTTCCACCTGAAGACCAATAATGCAAATCTCTGGGATAATTTCCTCCTGCCTCTGAGCAAACATTCTTGAAATATTTTTGAAGGCGATTCTTCTCTCTATCATAATCATCTGAATCACCCGCATCATCATAAATAATCCCGCCAATAAAAACAGGTTCAGAACGCAGTTTATGTTTCAAATTTTCAAAATCACCTTGTTCATCTAGCGCAATGGTTATCATGGGGCCTCCTTTTTGCTATTCTTTTTGTTTGGAAGCTTGGTTTTAAATAAAACAACTAGCAAATATACAGTCACAAGAACAATCACAGCGCTTATAACAATATGTCCTGGGTTAAACTGAAAATCATTCTTAATCATCCAATCCACAAGGTTGAGCCCATCCAGTAATGCAGAAATCACTACCAACAATCCAAATAAAGTCAAAGCACGATCTATCTTTTGTTCTCTTTTTTCTTTATCTTCAGCTTCTTGTTTTTCTTTCTCCTTCTGAACTAATTGTTCCTCTTGGTTTTTCCTTTCAAATTCAACCGCTCTTAGCGCATCGAGGCCTACAGTAAGGCTCCTTATATCAGCTTCAATAGAAAGAGCATCTTTTCCGTAGCGATACACCCCATTTTGATGATGCATATTACTAACAGAATCAAATACGCTTTTAACCAGGAACAAATTAACCTGGTTGCTTAGCGTATCAAGTTTATCTACATACAGTGAATCACTTCTGAATGTTTTTTCATCTGCTGGAAGTTCGGTTAAAAGTCGAGAAAAATGAACGCATGAATATGATTGATACAACAAAAGGATATAAATAAAAAAGTAATCTCTAACATACCTATCCTTAAATTGATGGGTAAAAAAGCTTTCATTTGAATCCTCATTTGTTACCAAACAACACATACCTGCGTTGGAAATATAGAATTCCGAATTAGCAAAGGGCTTATATGTGTTTAACTCAATACTCTCGGGCGCATTATAGCTTGCGTTAAATCCATTTGATACATGAAAAAGAATATCTTTCCTTTCTTCTGCGTAAGGCTTTTCCATAAATAAATATTGGAACAAAAGCGCTTTATCAGGAACACATACGCTTTTTTCACCATCTTCAATTTTTCTTTCCGCCAAAAAAGATATTCCCAAATCCTGTGTATTAAATACCCTGCTTATCCACACCCCCATACAGAACGGTATAGATACTGCTTTTTTATCCTGCTCATCGTAATACTTTTTTACAAATTTTGTATTATTAGGTCTTGCTAGTTCTTTAATGTCGTGCTGAAGATCAATATAAGTTGTAGCATCAATACTGTTCTTTATCCCTATTTCATACCAGATGAATCCTATTCCATTTTTGTAAATTACGATTCCTAAGTCGTTACAAAAAATAGGAATTTTTTCCATTCCATGCAGATAGTCCAATTTAAATATCTGGCCATTGGTACTAAATGTATATGAAGTTCCCAATTTGGATTCATTATTTGCATTCTCTTCATCAGATTCCTGAAAAACACGAGGCAAATAAGAATACAAATCCATTTCAGGCTGTTTTTTTGAATTTTTATCCTTTTCTTTAGAGGCTTCATCAGTTTGTGTGGGTTGAGTAGTAGCCTCGGCTACACACCCTATCCTTGTTCTGCTTGACTGCCAACAAGCTGATTGGATGCCCTGTGTCAAGGGTTTCCGCGAAGCGGCGCTTGCGCCCTTGATACAGGG
>NZ_JAGAYD010000259.1 GCF_017940685.1 Butyrivibrio sp.
CAACAAAAGGTCCAAGCTTTCTTCCGCCAAGATAAAAGTCACCTGCATCGTCATTACCTTTGGAAAAGATAACACCAATGAGGATCATCATGGCAAGATACAATACGATTACGATACCCAAAATGATCTGTGTTCCCATACGTTCCTCCGTTGATCCGTTTATTGTGTTTTTAATACGTTATCACATCAAAGTGATAAATTCAAGCTTGAATTCTCGCCATCCTTCGATTTTAATTGCTGGCGCTATACACTTATTCAACGTTTTATAGTATAATTCTTAACATATGAGCCTTGACTATAATATTTTTCTTGAAGTGGCGGTCATTCCGCTGGACATAGCTCTTTTCGTATACCTCTTAGTACGCTATACTTCTCCCACTAAGGTCAATATAGCATTCCGAAGGTTTACTTGTGCTGTGATGATAACCACCTTCTTCGACGTTGTCACAGCCATCGTTTCAAGCGCACACACTCTGGTTTCAAATCCGGTCCACTATTTTTTTAACATGACCGATTCAGCGCTTGCTTCACTATCAGCATTTCTCTTTATCTATTACATATATGCGTACTGCACCATGAATCAGACGGCTTCCAAATTAAGGAATCTGATGAACTATACTCTATTAGCCGTAAACTACCTGCTGCTTTTGACAAATCCTATAACAGGCTGGGTTTTCACCTATGACGAGGCAGGCAATTACATTCACGAGTTTCTATTTATCCCGGTAGCATATGGATTTCCTATTCTCTTTTTTGTAATTGCAAGTATCTATATGTTAAGGCACCACATGATGTACAAGAAGAGTCAGCTGATAACTATGCTACTGGCAATTTTAGTTGCAGGAACCCTTTTCTTTCTTCAGATGCTCTATTTTGACAACGTGCTGATCACCTTCTTTATCGCATCCATAGGGGTTTTAGTCATTTTCCTCTCCCTTGAGACCCCTGAATATCTGAGATTGGTGCAGGCAACTGCTGAGTTGAACGAAGCAAAGACCAGAGAAGCCATTCTGGAATCCAAGGATCGCCTTTCAAGGGAAGTCATGCTGGCTCTCTCAAAAGCAGTCGATGCCAAGGATCACTACACCAACGGTCATTCCTCCCGCGTCGCAGAGTATGCAAAAGAGATCGCTAAACGCATGGGCAAAAGCGAAAAAGAACAGGAAGAGATATACGAACTGGGGCTTTTACACGACATCGGCAAGATAGGCGTATCAGAAGAAATAATCAACAAAGAAGGACGCCTGACTGACGAAGAATTTGATGAGATAAAAAAACACACCCTTACAGGTTGGGAAATTCTAAAGACAATAACCGAGATCCCCTGGCTTTCCAAGGGAGCAAGATGGCATCATGAAAGATATGACGGAAATGGCTATCCGGACGGACTTAAGGGAAAAGAGATCCCGGAAGAAGCAAGGATAATCTGTCTGGCTGACAGCTACGATGCCATGACATCCAAGCGTTCCTACTCCGTTCCCAAAAGTCAAAAGGAAGTCAGAGATGAGATCGTAAGATGCAGCGGAACTCAGTTTGATCCTGATATAGCCATTTACCTTCTGGAGATGATAGATGAAGACACTGAATTTAAACTCCACGGAAATCTGACATAAGATCATTTAATTATCAAATTTTGAAAAAGTCAGGAAGAAATATGCGAAACAAAAATGTCATTTTCATAACACATGCAGCCGCAATAGGAGCCCTCTACGTGGTGCTTACGCTTCTTGCAAATGCCATGGGCCTTGCAAACTACGCCGTACAGATAAGATTTTCTGAGGCTCTGACAGTGCTTCCGCTGTTTACCCCCGCTGCGATCCCGGGGCTCTTTGCGGGATGCATTCTAAGCAACATCTTGACCGGCTGTCTTATGCCCGACGTGATATTTGGCTCCATTGCGACCCTCATAGGTGCCATCGGAACCTACGTTATCAGCAGAAAGGCAAAAAGAAATATCGCCAGATGGCTTGCTCCAATACCGCCTATCATAGCAAACATGTTGATCGTTCCCCAGATCCTCATAAGGGTCTATCACATTCCAGGGACACTTCTATTTTTCACAGCAACTGTGGGCCTTGGAGAAGTGATCTCCTGCTTCATATTGGGAGAGCTCCTTATCTACGCCCTTAGCCCCATTGCCAGTAAGCTCTTTTCCATGGACCAAAACTCATAGAGCTAAGCGCGCAAGTTCCTCAAAACTAATATTCTGATCCGGAGTAAAGTCCTCTGAATCCATGTATCTGTATATGGATGTCAAAAGAGCTCTGCACTCCGGATATTTTTTTAGCCTGTGAAGCCCCATGGTTGAAACAAATACCCTGCCCTTTTCGCAGTTAAATTCAAGGAGCATTCCCATGTTCCTAAGGTAAGCATAGCTGTCAAGGACAGTCACTATGCTCTTTACGCCGTCGGGAAGTATCAATGCTCTCTGGGAGCTTTGGGCAAACCACTGATAGTCTGAATGAAAGCTTGTGGGGTAGTCCTTAAACAGCGGATGTTCACTGTCTATAAGAAGTCCCATGCTGCCCTCCTGGGAGCTGAAGGTTCCAACAGACCAAAAGTCCGTGGTGAATGTGGACTTAATGGAGGATGGCAGGTTTTCTTTTGTGGGATCTGGCGCAAGAAAAACGCATCCGCCTCTTTTAAGGATTTCTTTTGCCTCTTCGTCCATGGTCCTGCATTCATAGATGCCAGAAGGCTTCTGAGGTTTTTGGGATTCTGCAGTGTACACGTATATCCTGTAGCTGTTTTCGTATCCTGCAAAAGAAACCTTCAAGGTCAGGGCGCTGTTTCTTTTAAGGTCAAGGCCTGACAGGTATAGCCTTATCTCTCCAACATCAGTAAGCTGCCCCTGGGCTACAGTTACCTCTTGGTAATATTCTTTGGTGAAAAGAGAAGTCTCCCCATCCAAAAGGCAGGCCTTGAGCCTTCCAGTGATATCGCCTTTTGAGTAATTGGAAAGGCGCACTGTAGCTGACAAAACCTCGCTGTCTGTGTAGCAGTACTTTTCAAGGTAAACCAGGGGAAGGGCCTCGCCAAAAAAACTCTTAAACCTATGAGGATCTGCAAAGCTGTAGGGCTTTGGCTTAAGGTGAGAGTTCATCATTCCCACAAGAGCTGTTCCCTGGCCAGGAAAATCCTGAAGTCCAAGAAGGGATATTCCGCTATACTCTTGTGTCCTACGGGCAGCCTCCACCTCTTCTTTGTAGGACAAAAGAGCCAGTTCCCCAGTGGCTTCTACCCTTTTCTTCCAGGTATCAAGAAGCCCCTTCTTTTTTACATTTTCTTTTATGAGTTCTAAGTTCTTAGGGCTTGTAACTCCCTTAAAATCCTCTATTTCCTTAAAGTCAGGAAGCACCTCATACTGACCCACCTCAAAACTAAAAATGGGCTTATGGTACTCCTTCCTGATAGCTAAGACAGTGTCGTCATAGCTGTGCCTTGCGTCTGGATAGTCGCTGTTAAGGTACCCTCTCATACCATCAAACGTAGCTCGCATGGGCTTGTCCTTATACCAGGAGGCTGTGTAAAAATCGCTGCCAGCATCTGCTCCCTTTTCGCCGTAGAACGGGTTTGACGAAAAAGCAAAGAGCCTTGTGGCATCTGTTTTATGGCAAAGGTCAAGTAGCCTGTCTGCTACTGCCATTCCATTTTCCCTGGCCTGCAGCTCATTTCCAAAGGCAAGCATCACGAAGGATGGGTGGTTTGCGTAAGATTTAAGGATCTCCAAAAGTTCTTTTTCGTAGTAATCTGCTGCTTTCAGGTCTGAAAAAGCATCCCTTGGGTTCCAGTGGGAAAGTTCAGGCTGCATCAGCATTCCAAGCTCATCTGCCGCAGTAAATGCAGCCTCCGGCGGGCAGTGGGAATGAAAGCGAAGGCAGCTTACGCCGTAGCCCATGTAGGTCCTTATTATCTCTTTCCAAGAGTCCACCTCCATAGGCGGATGGCCAGTCTCCGGGTACACAGCGCAGTTTGC
>NZ_JAGAYD010000260.1 GCF_017940685.1 Butyrivibrio sp.
AAACAAGCCACGGGGACGGTTCTTTTGGCTGGTTTTGAAAAACTAAACCAGCCAAAAGAACCGTCCCCGTGGCTTCTAACCCCGTCCCCATGGTCCACCCCTGTCGCAGTAGAACCGCCCCCGTGGCTTGTCCCCGTGTCCCGCAGGGTAAACCAAAGCTTATATCGAGCTATAAGTTATGCGTCTTATACAAATCGCCCCATGTGGATGATAATAGAAAATGTAAGAAACAGTTGTACGATTCACAGGCGGTGATTTATGAAACAGATATTAGCTTTTGGAGATTCGAATACATGGGGCCTGGTTCCCGGGTCACGTTCACAAGAAAGATACCCTTGGGGCGTAAGGTGGACCAGTATTCTTCAGGAGAAAAATAAAGACGTAAGGATTGCAGAAGAGGGCCTTTGCGGAAGGACTACAGTTTTTGAGGATGAGCTCAGGCCAGGAAGAAAGGGCGTTAACACCCTTGATCCACTTATGGAGAGCCAGTACCCGGTAGATGCAGTTATCCTGATGCTTGGCACCAACGACTGCAAGACCTACTACAACGCATCTTCATATGTTATCGGAAAAGGAATCGAAAGATGCCTTGACACCCTTGAAAAGTATGTGCCTGCGGAAAAGATTCTTTTGATATCTCCAATCCATCTTGGTGATGATGTGTGGCGCCCTGAAAAGGATCCAGAGTTTAATAAAGAATCCGTTGAAACTAGCAAAGAGCTTAAAAAAGTTTATGAAGATATAGCTCAAAAGAGAGGTACAGCTTTCCTTGCGGCCTCTGACTATGTTACGCCAAGTGATGTGGATGATGAGCACATGGACGACGCTGGACACAGGATCTTTGCAGAGGTTGTCTATGAAGAGTTGAACAAGATGCAGATTTAGTCAATAATCATAAAAGAGTTTACTTTACAAAAAATGGAAAGTCCGGGGTGAGATAAATGGGAAAATACAACTTTGACATCCTCCATGACAGACGGGGAACCTCCTGCATCAAGTGGGATTTTGGAATGGAGCGTATGGGAAGAGATGATCTACTTCCTTTGTGGGTTGCGGATATGGATTTTAAGCTTCCTGACGAGATCGTTGCAGACATTGAGAAAAGAGCTTCTCAGGGAATCTTCGGTTACACCGACCCAAAGGAAGATTACTTCGACGCAGTAAGCGGCTGGTTTGAAAGACGCCATGGCTTCAAAGTGGATAAGGACTGGATCACCATAACTCATGGTGTGGTTTATGCAATAGTGCTGGCCATAAGGGCGCTGACAAAGCCGGGAGAAGCGGTGCTTGTCCAGCAGCCTGTATACTATCCATTTTCTGAAGCAGTCAGGGTCAATGACAGAAAGCTTGTAAATAACCAGCTGGTCTATAAAGACGGCCGCTACGAAATAGATTTCGAAGACTTCGAAAACAAGATCGTATCTGAAAAAGTAAAGCTGTTCCTTCTTTGCAGCCCCCACAATCCTGTGGGAAGAGTTTGGACCAGAGAGGAGCTCACCAAACTTGCAGAGATCTGCAGGCGCCACGGCGTCTATGTTTTTGCAGATGAGATACACTCTGATTTCATCTACAGCTCTTTTGCCCATACCTCGTACATGACATTGGGAAAAGAGTTTAGGGACAGGCTCGTACTTGGAACCTCACCCAGCAAAACCTTCAACATGGCGGGGCTTCAGGTTGCTAACATCATCATCCCTGACAAGGAAGTCCGGGAGAAATTCAGATACGAGAACATGATCACGGGCTACAGTCAGGTCAATGCCATCGGCCTTGAGGCCACAAAGTCGGTGTACACAAAGGGTGACAAATGGGTCGATGAGCTCATTGAATATCTTGAGGGGAATCTTGAGTATGTCAGGGCGTTCCTTAAAGAAAAGCTTCCAAAGATAAAGCTTGTGGAGCCTGAAGGAACATATCTTATCTGGCTGGATTTTTCAGAAGTTGTAAAAAACAGCAAAGAGCTTGAGGAACTCATCGTTGACAAGGCTCATCTGTGGCTTGATGCAGGGGCTATTTTTGGTGAAGAGACAGCTCTTTTCCAGAGGATAAATATCGCAGCGCCACGCAGCATAATAGAGAAAGCGATGGAACAATTATATGAAGCATTCAGATGATTACAGCATTGATACAAAATGTCAGATCCTGAACAGGGACCTGTCTGACAAGTGGGGAGCCATAAGCTTTCCGATATATCAGTCCGCAACCTTCGCCCACAACGGCCTTGGTGGCAGCACAGGCTATGACTACACAAGGATGCAGAACCCCACAAGGCAGCAGCTTGAGTCGGTGGTGGCGAAGCTTGAAAATGGCATCGACGCACTGGCTTATTCCAGCGGAATGGCGGCAGTTGCCAATGTGATGGAGCTGTTTAAACCTGGGGATCACATCATCATCGACGAGGACCTCTACGGCGGCAGCATAAGGCTCTTTTATGAGATCAATAAAAAGAACGGGCTGGAATTTACCGCCATTAACCTCAGCAGTGAGGACGTTCTTGAGCACATAAGATCAAACACCAAGGCAGTTTACCTTGAAACCCCCACAAACCCAATGATGAATGTCACTGACATTGAAAAGCTTGCAGCAGTGGCTCATGGGAAGGGGCTTCTTGTGATAGTGGACAACACTTTTTTGTCGCCCTACTTCCAGAACCCGCTTGATCTGGGGGCTGACATCGTGATACACTCTGGAACCAAGTTCCTGGGAGGACACCACGACACCATCGGAGGGTTCGTTGTTGTCAAGGATGAAAAGATAGATGAAAGGCTCCGTCTTATCTACAAGACCATTGGTGCGGGTTTGGCTCCCTTTGACAGCTGGCTCATACTTCGCGGGATCAGGACTCTTTCCGTAAGAATGGACAGAGCCCAGGAGAACGCCATTAAACTGGCTGAGTACCTGAAGAAAAACAGGCATGTCACAAGGGTCATCTATCCCGGACTTCCTGAGCACCCCGGGTACGAGATCATGAAAAAGCAGGCGAGAGGCTTCGGGGCAATGCTGACCTTTGAGGTGGACGACAGCTCTTTTGCAAAAGAGATACTGAACAATGTTGAGCTGATCTACTTCGCAGAGAGTCTTGGCGGAACTGAGACTCTGATCACCTACCCCATCACTCAGACCCACGCTGAAGTTCCCAAGGCACTTCTTGAAAAGAATGGCATCACTGACAGGATCCTTCGCCTCTCAGTGGGAATTGAGGGGATTGAGGATTTGATCGCTGAGTTTGACAGAGTTTTTGAGAAGGCGGAAAAAGCTGTGTCAGGAAACTGATTTAATGTAGCGCGTTAAAGTGTCATATGCTATCATACTCTTAAGTTTTTTTCTGGGAGGGCGATAACATGACCATACTGCAGCTTAAATACGTTATAGCTATAGATGAGGAATGCTCCATGAGGAAGGCGGCCGACAGGCTCTACGTGTCACAGCCGGGACTTTCAAGTGCGGTCCGTGATCTTGAAAAAGAGATCGGTATCCAGATATTTGAAAGGGTCCACAACGGCGTTGTGACAACTTCTGCTGGGGCATCTTTTATTGCTTATGCCCGCCATGCGGTGGAGCAGTTTGAAATGCTTGAAGACAGATATATTGGAGGCGACAGTCACAAGCACACTTTCGCGGTATCCATGCAGCATTACACCATCGCAGTTAATGCTTTTATTGATACAGTAAAAGAGTACGATCTTGAGTCTTATCAGTTCTCAATCCGTGAGACCCAGACCAGTGAAGTTATCGATGATGTTAAGAACTTAAAGAGCGAAGTTGGAGTTATTGCTCTTAGTGATTTTAATAAGAACACATTCAAAAAGATCTTTGCGGATGCGTCCTTAGAATTCCATGAGCTCTTTACCAGGGACACATATGTGTACCTTAGTAAAAACCACCCCCTGGCAAACAAGGAGGAGCTGTCCTTGGAGGAACTTCAGGACTACCCCTGCATGGTTTTTGACCAGGGAGACAACACCTCTTTCTACTATAGAGAAGAGGCCCTTGCAACCTACGACTACAAGAAGGTCATCTCCACCAACGAAAGAGCAACATCCATCGAGCTGATGCTGGGCCTTGATGGCTACGCTGTAGGAGCCGCTATGCTTGGCGAGGGCAAGACCTCATCGGAGATCAAGGCCATCAAGCTTAAAGAGGACGAGACCCTGACCTTTGGCTACATCACCAGAAAAGGCCAGCAGCTCTCAGACATGGGTCAGAGCTTCGTTGATAAGCTCATGGCTCACAGCTAGTGACAAGACACGGGGACGGTTAAGCAAATTTTATCGCTATCTATAAGTACCATTTTGTTGCCAAATGCATTTAATGGGAGTAAATTAGTAAGAAATCAGAAACACGTTACGGAGGAGGAAAAAGTATTATGAAAAAGAACGTATTGGTAAGCCTTGTGCTTGCAGCTACTTTAGCAGTTTCTGCACTTACAGGATGCGGCGCAGGTGCAGCTGACAGCGCAGCAGATAAGACAATCAAAGTTGGTGCAACACCTGTACCGCACGCAGAGATCCTTGACAACATCGTTAAGGAAGTTCTGGCAGAGGATGGATGGACACTTGAGACAGTTGTTTTCTCAGACTATGTGCTTCCTAACACATCCCTTGAAGAGGGCGAGCTTGATGCCAACTACTTCCAGACTCTTGGTTACATGAACCAGCAGAACAGCGACGCAGGTCTTCACCTTACAGCTGTAGCAGGTGTTCACATTGAACCAATGGGTATCTACTCAGAGAGATTTTCATCTCTTGCAGATCTTCCAGATGGAGCTACAATCGGTATTCCTAATGACCCTGATAACGGCGAGAGAGGACTTGACCTTCTTGTTCAGAAGGGACTTCTTGTATCAAAGGGCGGCTTTGGAACAGATGCTTCTTACAATGAGGATTCACTTACAAACGACGCTGAGGCTAATCCTCATGGATATGTGATCACACCTCTTGAGGCAGCAAACCTTCCACTTTCACTTCCTGATCTTGACGCTGCAACTATCAATGGAAACTACGCTCTTGAGGCAGAGCTTCCATCTAAGTATCCAGCACTTGAGATTGAGTCATTTGATGACGAGACAACAGTTAAGAGAACAAACTTCCTTGTTGTTAAGGATGGCAACCAGGAGTCAGAAAAGACAAAGGCTCTTATCAAGGCTCTTCAGTCTGACAAGGTTCAGAAGTATATCGATGAGACCTACAAGGGAGCAGTTATCACATCATTCATTGATGCACAATAATAAGTAATGTAATATAATACATGTTGAGCCGCTTGTAGATGCAGGCGGCTCAATTTAGTTATATACCAGGGCTACGCCTTTTTGAAAAATTAGAAATGAGATATTTACCATGATCAAGATTGCAAATGTTCAGAAGTCTTTTAATAACACAGAGGTCCTTAAGGATATCTCTTTTGAGATAGAGGATGGCGAGATCTTTGGAATAATCGGACAGTCGGGAGCAGGTAAGAGTACTCTGCTTCGCTGCATCAACGGTCTTGAGTCCTACAACGCCGGCAGCATAACTGTTGGAAATAGCCTTGTGGATATTAAAGATAAGAAAAACCTAAGAAGCCTTCAGAAGAAGATGGGAATGATCTTCCAGAGCTTTAACCTTCTTGAGAGACTTGATGTCTACCAGAATGTTGCACTTCCAATGAAGTTCTGGGGAATACCAACAAACACTCCTGCAGCCAAAGATAAGATCATGAACCTCATAAGACTTGTAGGTCTTGAGGAAAAGATACATGCAAAACCCCGTGAGCTTTCCGGCGGACAGAAACAGAGAGTTGCCATTGCAAGGGCCCTTGTTCTTGACCCTGAGATCCTTCTTTGCGATGAAGCAACAAGTGCGCTGGATCCAGAGATCACCAAGGGAATTTTAGCTCTTTTGCAAAAGATAAACAGAGAGATGGGCATCACCATCGTTGTTGTTACTCACCAGATGGAAGTTGTTAAGCAGATCTGTCAGAGAGTAGCCTTCCTTAATAAGGGCCACGTTCTTGCAATTGGAAGACCAGAGCAGCTCTTTGTATGGCCCAAGGAGAGGGAAATCAGAGACTTCCTCAGGGAAGAAAGCGACAAGCTGCCAAGTACCGGCGTTAACCTAAAGCTCTTTTTCTATGGAGAGGGCAATCAGAGGCCTATCGTCACACAGATGGCTCAGGAGCTCCACACAGATTTCAACATCTGCTGGGCTAAGCTTGAGGACTTCAGGGAGGACGTTTACGGAAGCCTGGTCCTTAACATGGATGAAAAAGACCTTGAGAAGGCCTGTGCTTTCCTTGATTCCAAAGACGTTACCTGGGAGGTGGTAAAATGATCCCAATTATTTTAAATGCATTTAAACAGACAATTTACATGGTGTTCTGGTCCACACTTTTTTCAGTTATCATTGGATTTATCCCTGCGATAATCCTGACACTTACTGCACCTGACGGACTTAAGCCTAACAAGATCGTGTATGAGATCCTTAGCTTTATCGTAAATGTATTCAGGAGTTTTCCGTTCATTATCCTGTTGGTTATCCTGATCCCGTTTACAAGAATGGTTGTTGGCAAGTCCATCGGAACAACAGCTTCCATCGTTCCACTTACTGTTTCAGCAATTCCTTACATCGCAAGGGTGTTTGAGACGAGCCTTCGAGAGACCAACCCTGGTGTCATCGAGGCTGCAAGGAGCTTTGGAGCAAGTAACTTCCAGATCCTTATGAGGGTCTATGTAAAAGAGTCAATACCAAGGATGCTCAACGGTGTTGTACTTTTAGTTATTTCACTGGTTGGATATTCGGCTATGGCAGGAACTGTCGGAGGCGGCGGCGTCGGCGATATCGCCATAAGATACGGCTATCAGCAGTACAAGACGGATTAC
The DNA here is from genome assembly GCF_017940685.1 of Butyrivibrio sp. Lineage (GTDB taxonomy): Bacteria > Bacillota > Clostridia > Lachnospirales > Lachnospiraceae > Butyrivibrio. The sequence continues at coordinate 6,857 of NZ_JAGAYD010000260.1, forward strand.
CTGATCGTCTGCTCGATCATACTTATTGCCTTTGTTCAGCTGATCCAGATGATCGGAAATCACATGTACAAAAAGATGAGCTGATCCTGGGAGTGTTTGGGGTTTTTCTTTTTAGAGATTGGTCTGTGGCTGGGAGGATGATATGACTGCAACTGCAAATGCAGCACAACTCGAAAAATATAATAAACTTCTGTCCATTCTGTCTTCCTATGGAAGTGCCGCCGTGGCCTTTTCCAGTGGAGTGGATTCGACTTTTCTTTTATATGCAGCAAGGGCTGCCCTTTCTGACAAGGTGATCGCCATGACAGCGTCCTCCGGGGTGTTTCCCAAAAGAGAACTTGAGGAAGCCCTAAGCTACTGCAAGCGCCTTGGAGTAAAGCACGTTGTCCTTAATATCAACGAAATGGAAATTGAAGGCTTTGCCCAAAATCCCAAGGATAGATGCTATCTGTGCAAAAAAGATCTGTTCCAGCATTTCCTTGAAACTGCAAAAAGTGAGAATATGGCTGTTGTAGTTGAAGGATCAAATCTTGATGATGAGGGGGATTACAGACCCGGACTTAAGGCTATCGCAGAACTTGGCATAAAGAGCCCACTGCGGGAGGCAGGAATGACCAAGAAGGATATAAGAAGTTTGTCCCAGTACTTTGGACTTCCAACCTGGGATAAGTCTTCCTTTGCATGTCTTGCAAGCCGCTTTCCATATGGAGAGAACATCAGCGATCGTAAGCTCGATATGGTTGACAAGGCTGAGCAGCTGATGATGGAGCTTGGATTTAAACAGTTCAGAGTTCGTATCCATGGCAACGATATCTTTCTTGCAAGGATCGAGCTTCTTCCTGATGATATTGTTAAGATCATGGCAGAGGACCTTAGAAAAAAAGTTCATGATGAGCTAAGGAAGATTGGATTTACCTATGTTTCTCTTGATCTTTATGGATACAGGACTGGAAACATGAATGTGTTTCAGGAAGAGAATGAGTGAGAGTTTATGAGATTTTTGAAGGCTCGTTTCAATAAGAAAATGTTTGTAGGCGCTGCAGTGGTGGTCATGTCACTGTCAGCGCTTTCTGCATGTGCTTTTGGTGAGCCGGTAATGAAGACCAGCAGTCTTTTTGCCATGGACACCATTATGGAGATTCAGGTAGCAGGTGATGAGGAGGTGCTTTCTGGCGCCGAGGAAATGATCCGCGGCCTTGAAAAGAAGCTTTCTGTTACGGATGAGGGAAGTGAGATTTATGCTCTCAACAGAGATGGTAAGGCGGAAGTTTCCAGTGATGTTGCTGATATAATGAGGCGGGCACTTTCAGTTTGCGCAGAGACAGATGGAGCTCTTGATATTTCTATCTACCCTGTGCTTAAGGCCTGGGGCTTTACTACGGGAAGCTACAGGGTTCCGGAGGAGGAAGAGATAGATGCGCTCCTTGAAAATGTGGACTATCGACAGGTCCAGGCACAACAAGACACGGGGACGGTTCTATTGTCTCATTGCACACAACAAGACACAGGGACGGTTCTATTGTCTCCTGCTGCCAGTGATTCAAAATGCCAGGTCATTATAGCTCCCGGCATGCAGGTTGACCTTGGAAGCGTAGTTAAGGGCTACACAGGAAGTGCAGTTGCACAGTACTTCCGTGACAACGGCGTTAAGTCTGCTCTCATCAATCTTGGCGGAAACGTTGAATGTATCGGGAAAAAGCCTGACGGCAACAAGTGGAAGGTTGCCATAAAAAGTCCCTTTGCTGACAGTAAGACCGGGATCTTTGGAGTTATCGAAGCAGAAGATATGGCCATCATCACTTCCGGCGGCTATGAGAGATTCTTTGAAGAAGACGGAAAGACCTACTGGCACATCCTTGACCCCAAGACCGGATCTCCTGCAGAAAATGGCCTTGTGTCTGTCACCATTATCGGCAGCGACGGCCTAAGGTGCGACGGCCTGTCTACAGCTCTTTTCGTCATGGGCCTTGATGACGCCATGGAATTCTGGAAACAACATGGCGACTTCGATGCAGTATTCATCACCGATACCGGGGAAGCCTACGTAACTTCCGGCATCGCAGACTCTTTTACCCTCTACAGCGAGTACTATGACACGCCGCTGCACGTTCTTAGCCGGTAGGCCACGGGGACGGTTCTTTTGGCTGGAAGCCACGGGGACGGTTCTGCTGACACGGGGACGGTTCTACTGTCAGGTTTTATCTAAGTAAAACCTGACAGTAGAACCGTCCCCGTGTCAGTAGAACCGTCCCCGTGTCTTGTCCCCATTGACTACCGGCAGCGAAAGTAATAGAATTATGTAAACGTTGTAACAAATATAATTGTGCTAAATTGGTAGGAGAGTATCTATGAAGTACAGGAATGACAGACATGGTGAACCGATATCCATCCTTGGCTATGGATGTATGAGGTTTACTACAAATGGCGGGCGTATTGATATTGCTAAGGCTGAGAAGGAGATCATGGAGGCGTACAATGCAGGTGTTAACTATTATGACACTGCCTATGTGTACACCGGAAGTGAAGCGGCCCTTGGCGAGATCCTTGAAAAGAATGGCATAAGGGACAAGGTAAATATTGCAACAAAGCTTCCCCAGTACCTGATAGGAAGCAGGGCAGCTGTTGATAAGTACTTTGATGAGGAGCTTAGGCGCCTTCGTACTGACCATGTGGATTATTATCTCATGCACCACATGACGGCCATGAACCAGTGGGACAAGCTTAAAAAGGTTGGCATTGAGGACTGGTTTAAAGAAAAGAAGGCAAATGGACAGATCAGGAACATCGGTTTTTCTTATCACGGAAATACTGAGGACTTCATTGGAATCCTTAATTCCTATGACTGGGATTTTTGCCAGATCCAGTACAACTACGTGGATGAGATAACCCAGGCAGGCGTTGATGGCCTTAAGGCTGCGGCAGCCAAGGGGATTCCTGTCGTTATCATGGAGCCCTTAAGAGGTGGCAAACTTGTAAACCTTCTTCCTGACAAGGCAAAAGAGCTGATCGCATCGAAGGAGACCGGCTATACACCAGCAGAATACGGGCTTCGCTGGCTCTGGAATCAGCCGGAAGTCACCTGCGTTCTTTCAGGAATGAACTCAGTTGAAATGGTTCAGGAAAACTGTAGAATTGCATCTGACGTGGAAGCTGGAAGCTTTACAGAGGACGACTTTGACACCATCGCCAAGGTAAAAGAGATAATAAAAGAGACTGAGCTTGTGGGCTGCACAGGCTGCAGATACTGCATGCCATGTCCAAGAGGCATCGATATACCAGCTCTGTTTAGGAGTTACAACCAGACAGCTCTTGAGAGTAAGAGCGCAGCTCGTTTTGAATATGCCCAGACTGTAGGTCTTAAGAAAGAGCCTGCTTTTGCAACCCAGTGCATCGGTTGTGGTAAGTGCGAGCAGCACTGCCCTCAGAGCATCCCAATAAGAGAAAAGATAAAAGAAGCAGACAGAGTTGTAAGACCTCTGCCTTACAAGATAGGAATAAACATTGTCCGTAAGTTCATGCTCAGGGGATAACAGATAATTAGGCGTGTAAACTACGCTCCCTATGCTATAATATGGCGTAGGGAGCTTTTGCTACGTGATAAAAATGTATTGAAGGGACGGATCTATAATTGAACGGCAAGAAAAAAATACTCTCAAATAAACTCTTTTTATACCTGACAGAATTCTTTGCAGGTATGTCAGTTATGGCGGTCGAGCTTGGAGCCAGCAGACTCTTGGCGCCGTATTTTAGCTCATCTCAGATAGTATGGACTATCATCATCGGAACCATCATGATCGCCATGGCACTTGGAAACATCTATGGCGGAAGGAAGGCTGACAAGGACCCTGATCCGGGAAAGCTCTATCGCAGGATCCTTGTAGCGGCCATCTGGATCGCTCTCATTCCGGTTCTTGGCAAGTATATAATCATTGCGATTTCAGCAGTTTTAGTATTTGCAGTAAACAGCAACTTCCTCATCATAGCTGCCTTTGCAGCATGCATGGTGGTGTTTGTGTTCCCTCTTTTTCTTTTGGGAACAGTAACACCAAGTCTTGCAAAATACACCACAGATTCCCTTGAGGACAACGGCAGGATCATTGGAATCCTTGGCGCCTACAACACAGTGGGCAGCATCATCGGAACCTTCGTGCCAACCTTTGTGACGATCCCTGCTGTTGGAACAGCCATCACCTTCCTTATCTTTGCAGGAATACTCATGGCTCTTTCTATCCTGTATCTTGTAAGTCCTTATGAAGAAGGCACTGCATCGGCCGAGGCGGGAGGCAGTGAAAATGGAAAAAAATCCCTGGCCAAGGGTGATGTTAAAAGAATCATCGCAGGCGTTCTTATCTTTATCCTGTGCGTCATCTTTGGCCATAACACAAGCTTTGCGTTCTGGGAAAACGACTTAACCTACGAGGGAGAGTCAGTCTACAATTATCTTCAGGTCAAAGAGACAGAAAACAGCGTTATCCTTTCAACCAACGTTCTTTTTGGTGTCCAGTCCATTCTCATAAAAGACGGCGCCCTTACAGGAATGTACTACGACTACGCCATGGCAGCTCCATACATGGCTGGCATCAAGGAAAAAGAAAAGTCCGGAGAAAACTTAAATCTCCTTATCCTTGGCATGGGTTCAGGAACCTACGCAACCCAGCTTTCAAGGTACTTTGATAATATTACTGTGGAGGGTGTTGAGATTGACGACAAGATCACAGACCTTGCCCACAAATATTTTGAACTTCCGGATACTACTAAGGTCACAACCTACGACGGTAGGGCCTACCTTGCAGCAATTGACGGGCTTTACGACGTGATTATGGTGGATGCATATCAGGACATCACAATTCCTTTCCAGATGTCATCGGTAGAGTTTTTCACCATGGTAAAAGAGCACCTTGCTCCCGGAGGAGTAATGGTGGTAAACATGAATATGTACAGTGACGGCGACGGTACCGGCTCTGGGGATTCTCTTGGAGATACCGCGTCCATCAACACCTATCTTGCTGACACCATCAGCAGTGTTTTTGAGGATGTAGTCACAGTTAAGGTTCCTGGCGCAACAAACAGAGAGCTCTTTGCAACTGACGATCCATCCTTTATGGTAAGACTGTCTGAAAATGTAGCAATGGAAGATAATGAAACACTTCGGGCCATGATGCAGCGGGTACTTGATACTTACGTGCGCTATGACAGCACAGGTCATATCATGACAGACGACAAGGCTCCGGTTGAACTTCTTGGAATGAGACAGATAGATTCCATCATCAAGAATGAAGTATCATTTTATAAGCAGGTTTACGAGACAAAAGGTCTTGAAGGACTTCTTGAGCTTCTGTAAAAACGTTTTATAATATATGTAAAAGAGAAAATTGGGAGAAGCCATGCAGGAAACAAATGAAGCTGATCTGGAAATAAAATACAGGGACAAGATGAAGGCATGGATGATGATCCAGGTCATTGGTCAGACAAGCGTGAATTTCCTCAATGTAAAAAAGCTTTCCAAGGAAATGAGGCTTTATCTTGATATGCTCCTTGGACAACCTCCATCTGATCACTTTAACGGATATGCAGATCAGGACGAAGCTATTTCTGACCTTATTGAGTTCGCTGAGTATTTCATTGACTCCTGCAAGGATTCCAAGTCTTACAGGGCAGCCATCTTTGGCACAATGTCCATGAGCGATGCAGGTGCTGCCATGAGACTTGCAGAAGATATTGACCAGATAACTGGCAGGATCCCTGAAAAGTTTGGACTATCTGAATCCTTTGTTCCGGTAAGAAGAGCTTTTTTCATGGTGTTCAGGAATAAGATATCAGGCGCTGAATCCATATTGAGTGAGCTTGGTATAGAATATTAATGACAGAATAGTAATTGCACACGAATGCATGGCAAACAAGGACTATAGTAATTATTGCAAATCAACGACCGTATGAGGAAATGCAATGATCAAGGATAAAAAACTGGTAGCTCTTTGCACATATAGAATTTACGAACCGGGAGAGTTTGCGTTCATATCTGAACTAAACAGGCTCCTTCGGGAGGAAGACTGTGCTTTTTTCATATATGCGCTCAATTCTGAGATAGGCAACAG
>NZ_JAGAYD010000261.1 GCF_017940685.1 Butyrivibrio sp.
CATGTAATGATCATCTGGCGACATGCGATTGGGTTCACCATCCATCTTGTAGGTAAGTGAATTGTTAAGAACATCAACAATTATGTATATATCCTTGTCTCTTACAGACTCTCTTACAATTCCCTTTCCTTCGCCGCTTCCGAATCTTGGGCATTCACAGGGAATAAGGAAATTATCGACGCCTCGCCATTCTTTTAAGATCTCGTTTACTCTTTTGCCTGTTGAAGCTGCTGATTCAAGAGCTATTATCCCAAGTTTATTCTGCATAGGTGTTCTCCTTTGCTTTTAATATTTTAATTATCGCACGAAAAAAGCTTGAAATAAACATTTACATTAACTACAATAATTAAGTGTGCTGCAGGATTAGTACATCGGTAGTATGTTAGCTTCCCAAGCTGAAGAGGCGGGTTCGATTCCCGTATCCTGCTTACTCAAACGATGCAAAATAAGGATCAGACCTCAGATGCAAGCTCGCTTGCAAATCTGAGCGTCTGGTCCTTATTTTATATCGCGCGACTGCGCGGACAAGATTTACGTAGTAAATCTTGTATGCATCGTTTGAGTAAGCAGGTTTTGCATTGCTCGTTATAAAGCAATCCTATATCTTACTATAGTGCCTGAATTCAAATCCCAGCATCGTCATATCATCAAACTGATCTGCTTTCCCTTTAAATATATTTACACTTTCCGTAATAGCAGGAAGCGTATTTCTCATAGTCTCATCTTTTACCAGATTCAAAGCTTCGATCATCCTGCCAGTACCGTACTGTTCTACATTCTCATTGATAGCTTCCGGTATTCCATCAGAATAAACAAATACCTTATCTCCGGGCTGAAGCTCTATGTCGTACTGCCTAGCCTTTAATCCATCCATCGCAGCAAGTGCCAGAGAATGCTTATCCTTAAACAGCTCGTACTCGCCTCCTACCCTCTTGATCGCAGGATATTCATGTCCAGCATTTGCGCAGGTCAAAAGACCTGTTGGGAGATCCAGTATTCCGATCCATGCTGTTACAAACATCTCAGCGTCGTTACCTTCGCAAAGAGCTTCATTTGTCTTTTCAATGATATCTGCAGGGGTTCCGCCTTCCTGTGCAACGGTTCTGATGGCAGTCTTACTTCTCATCATTACAAGGGCGGCAGGTATGCCCTTACCTGAAACGTCAGCAATAACAAAAGCCATCCTGTTGACGTCCACATGGAAGAAATCGTAGAAATCACCGCCAACTTCTTTAGCAGGTTTCATGGTTGCGTATATGTCTATCTCATCCCTGTCTGGGAAATTAAATGATTTTGGCAGGGAAGAATCCTGGATTATTCGGGCAAGTGTAAGTTCCTGCTCCATTTTCTTTTCCGCAGCGCTAATATATCCCTTAAGAGCAACTACCGTCTCATTGATGTCGTCAGATAACTCTGCAAACTCCGAGGAACTCCTTACATCCACTACCTCATCAAGATTTCCATTTGTGATCTTAGAAAGGGACCCATTTATCTCCTGGATATTATTTACAACGATCATATTAACAAGATAAGCGATAAGCACATAAGTTACTGTAAACAAAAGAATACTTGAAAGGCCTGTTTCGTAGGCCTGGGCATCTCTGTACCAGTAGACCTGTTCATTTGTCATGGATACCACAAGAATGTGCTCAAGGTCGATCGCTTCTACTCTCACAAGTGACTTTTTCCCAATATAGGTACGCTTTACAGTTTTTCCTTCAAGCGCTTTAAGGGAATTGGCTTCATCCACTCCTAGCGTCATACCCTTATGGGTTCCATTGTTAATGTAGCCATCTGCAAGGATCATGTAGTCAAAAGAAACATCTGCCTCGGGCTCTATGTTGCTGTTACCATCAAGTATTCGCTGCTTGATATGCCTGGCACTTTCTTCAATTGTGTGGATGCTGTCCTGATACTCTGAACCGGTTTGCAGGTAGTAGGAAAAGAAAAAACCGCTTACCAGCACAAGAAATGTCACCGCAAAGAGCCATTTTTGGAACCTTGTGGAAACAGGAACCTCTTCTGCTTTCTTCTTTAAGAAAGGATTTCTCCATTCTCCTGAAAATACCTGCAAGATATATGATGACACTGCAAGACCAATGCCAGTAAATACGATCATGGGAACGGAACATATCTTTACTACCATGAACGCCATCCTAAGGTCATCCCTGTGGGTTATAAACACCACATACATGTGGAACACTTCCATAAAGGCTCCCATAAAGAATGCATATACAGGAGAAGGTTTTTTCCCTTTAAAGACTCCTTTGTTCATACCCATGGCAACAAAGCCTGCCACGCAGGTTGCAACGCTGCATGCAACTCTAGTGTATGAACCAACACCAAAGTATGTTC
>NZ_JAGAYD010000262.1 GCF_017940685.1 Butyrivibrio sp.
GCCTGACGCTGAGCATCATTGAAGTATGCAGGAACTGTGATAACTGCTTCTGTAACTTTTTCGCCGAGATACTGTTCTGCATCAGCCTTAAGCTTCTGCAGGATCATTGCTGAGATCTGCTGAGGTGAGTACTTCTTGCCATTGATTGTACGGCCGTTGTCTGTACCCATATCTCTCTTAATTGATGAGATTGTGTTTTCTGCGTTGGTTACTGCCTGACGCTTAGCTGGCTCACCAACAATCCTCTCACCATTTTTTGTAAATGCTACGATTGAAGGTGTTGTTCTTGCGCCTTCAGCGTTTGCGATAACGGTGGGCTTACCACCTTCCATAACTGCTACGCAGCTGTTTGTTGTACCAAGATCGATACCTATAATCTTACTCATTTTATTATCCTCCATAATGATTAGCTTTTATCTTTAATCTATATGCGGTATGACGACTTATCATCGTCCTTACGGCGTAACACCTACCATGCTGTGTCTTAGCACGGTATCGTGGAACATATATCCCTTTTGAAGTTCCTGTGCAACTATTCCTGATCCATACTCTTCACTCTCTACCTGCATTACTGCGTTGTGGAAGTTAGGATCAAATTCTTTTCCCACAGCTTCAATCGGGGTTACACCAAGATTCTCAAGCTCTGTAACAAGCTGTTTGTAAATCTTGTTCATGCCGTCTGCAAAAGCTCCGTCCTTTTCAGCTTCCGGAACTGCTGCAAGACCTCTTTCAAAGTTATCTACTATTGGAAGGAGCTTCTCAAGGATATTGCTCTGTCCAAGTTCAAACTGCTGTGCCTTCTCTTTATCTGTTCTCTTTCTGAAGTTCTCGAATTCTGCCATCTGGCGCAGAACCTTGTCGTTCAGCTCATCTACCTTTTCCTGAAGAGGGTTCTTTTTTTCTTTCTTGTTAAAGAGCCCCTTCTTTTTGTCTTCATCTTTAGCATCTTCAGGATCTTTTTCTTCGGAAGATTCTGCAGGTTCCTCTTTAGGTTCCTGCTCCTTATCACCTTCAGAAGCTTCTTTTTCCTTATCCTTAGCTTCCTGCTCAAGCTCCTCCATGATGTTCTCAAGAACTTCTTCTTTGTCCTTGTCCATGGCCTTTTCGCCTTTTGCAGAAGCGTTCTTTTTTGCTTCGCTCAAATCAAATGCCTCCTTAAATTGCTATTCCTTTTTATACAGATCATCAAGCGCATGTCGCATATTTTTCAAAGTTGAAATAACTTTGTCATAATCCATTCGCTTAGGTCCAATGATTCCTACGGTACCCTTCATGCCATCACCCAGTTCATAGGTTGCAGTCACAACGCTGCAGTCCTTCATGGCCTGTACAGGAGTCTCGTTACCGATGTAAACCTGTATACCTGTCTCTCCGTTCTCAGCAGAAAGAGTGTTTTCCACGATACTGGACAGATCGCTTGTATCCTCAAAGGTGCTAAGAAGCTCACTCGCCTTGGCATTATCAGTAAGCTCAGGATACTTAAAGAAGTTTGTGGTTCCGCTTGTATATATCTGAAGATCTTCATCAGCTGTAATTGATTCTGCAGCTGCATCGATCACGTTACCTATGATCTCACTGTGAATACCTGCCTCCTGCTTAACCGCAGCTATAAGGCCAAGATTGATATCCTCAACTGCCAGTCCGTCAAGCCTTGTATTAAGCAATATGTTTAGCTTGAGCATCGTGGCGTCATCCAAAACCTCTTCTACAGTAATGATCTTGTTCTTAATAACATTGCCTTCAATGACGATAGTTGCAAGGAGATGTTCATCATCTACCTTGGAAATCTGGATGAACTTAAGCTTGTTCTTGCGGATCTGGGGAGCAGAGATCATTGTTGCGTAATTGGTATCAACCGCCAGGGTCTTAGCCACCTGCTTAAGGAGATTCTCAAGCTTCTCTTCCTTATCAAGAAGCATCTCCTTCATGTTCTCAACTTCCTTCTCCTTGTCCCTTAGCATCTCATCTACATATACTCTGTAGCCCTGATCTGAAGGGATACGACCAGCTGAAGTGTGGGGCTGCAAAATAAGTCCCATCTCCTCAAGGTCTGCCATCTCATTTCTAATGGTGGCTGAGCTTAGGTTAAGATCCGTATACTTGGAAATGGTTCTACTGCCTACAGGCTCACCTGTCTCCAAATAATTCTTAACTATTGCATGAAGTATGATCCTTTTTCTCTCGTCAAGTTCCAAACTGCACCTCTTCCTCTGTTAACCGGTTTTCATTGGAATGGTTCTTTGGGATGTTAGCACTCACCTCTTTCGAGTGCTAACATCTTCTGTATCATAAAATATCACTAGCAGACCCCAATGTCAACATCTGCTTTCTAAAATAAACATAAAAAAAGCAGGCGACTAAGCGCCTGCTTAATATTTTAATATCAAAGACCGATTCTGCCCTGAACCTTGTCGTTAACAACATAGTATGCAGAATACTCTTCTGGCTTAACGTAGATGCTGAGTTTCTTTATCTCATCAATCTTTCCACCCATTTCTGCCTGGAAATGATTCTTTACGTTAGTAACGATTGTATCATATGTAACATTAAGTTCGCCGAACTGAAGAACAACATTGCTCTTAACTGCTGCTGTAGCCTTTGTAGCTGTAGCCTTCTTTGCTGCTGGCTTCTTAGCTGCTGTAGCCTTCTTAGCTGCCACCGTCTTCTTAGCTGCTGTAGCTTTCTTAGCTGGAGCTGCCTTCTTAGCTGTCTCCTTCTTAGGCTCTGCCTTCTTAGCTGGAGCTGCTTTCTTAGCAGGTGCTGCCTTCTTTGCTGCTGGCTTCTTAGCTGGAGCTGCCTTCTTAGCCTCTGCCTTAACTTCTTCCTTAGCTGGTGCCTTGACTTCAGGTGTCTTAACTTCTGCAGCTACGGGTGTCTTGATTGTTGCAACAGGCTTTACGACTGCCTCTGTCTTTTTGATTTCTGCCATAATTGTTTTTTCCTCCTCAAAATCATAAACGATTTTTGTAGCTCGTTAAAACAGTAAAGTGATTACGAAATAGAGTTTACACTCATAAATTACCCTTGTCAACGCATCTTTGATAAAATCATTTCTTTCAATCGCCAATCCATGCGGTGTATAGAGACACCAGTGTTACGGAAAACAGTAAACCTGCCACAATATCGGTAAGCCAGTGGACTCCTGCAAAGAGCCTTGCGCATACTCCGATGGCCATGATGGCAATAAAGGCTATTTTAAGGACTCTCACCGTCATCTCATTTTTAAAGAGCCTCTTTACAGCCACGATACCACTTCCCAAAACTGTGCAGATAACCAGTGTATGAGTTGAAGGGAAGGATGTTTCAAGTTCAGTTTCTCCGGGCTGTAAGATTGGTCTGTAGTTTATTGGGATCTTGTCAAAAGCAACATACAAAACCGCAACTACAACATATAATATTCCAAGTCCAATGATAGTCTTATCAACCTTTGAAAGACTCTTTCCCCTGATCAGCTGCATCACACCAATAAAAGCAAATGCTGCAACTACCAGAAATGACAGATACATCGCAATATCTGAAAGTGTATCCATCACCGGATTATATCCAAAGCTTCCTGCAAAAAGCCCATTTATTGATGAAAATCCAACTGATGTGCCATCGTAGCCAATTGGCTTTCTGTCCACCACAAAGGTAAGAACTGAAAAAAGAATCGTTACAACAAGCATTACTAATGGCCTTTTGAAATCTCTTTTTGCGCTGTTCATTTGCCATATACCTCTTTTACAAATTTTCTAAGCTGTACCATGGCTCTTTCAACCTTTTCTGTATCTATGCAGTAAGCAACTCTGAAGAACCCTGGAGCTCCAAATCCATCTGCTGGGACAAAAATAAGATCGTAATCCTTAGCTTTTTTGCAAAACTCTATAGAACTCTCCTCAAGAGCCTTTGGCATGATGTAGAAGGTTCCGCCAGGTTTTACAACAGTAAATCCGAGCTCTATAAGAGTGTTATAAATGATGTTCATGTTTGTTTCATATACAGAAAGATCTGCTGTAAGAGAGCAGACCTTGGCAACTGCCTGCTGAATGATGGATGGAGGACAGTTGTGTCCTGTGCCTCTTGATATCTGTCCGCACATAGGAACGATCACATCGCTTCCTTCGCAGGCTGGATTAACTGCCACATAACCAATTCTCTCTCCAGGAAGTGAAAGGGACTTTGAGAAAGAGTAGCAGCTAAGAGTGTTGTCATAGAACTTTGAAACGTAAGGAGCATCTGCCCCAGCAAAAACGATCTCCCTGTAAGGCTCATCTGAGAGAAGGAAAATAGTATGTCCAAACTCAGCAGACTTTTCTTTTAATATAGAAGACAGTCTCTTTAAAGTCTCTGTAGAATATGCTGCTCCTGAAGGATTGTTTGGTGTGTTCACTAAAACTGCAGCTGTATTCTCATTTATAAGTTCAAGGAATGCATCAAAGTTTATCTGGAAATTCTCAGTATCTGCCGGTACAACAGTAAGCTTGCATCCAGCACCGGTAATATAAGGGTTGTACTCAGGGAAGTATGGAGCAAAAGTTATAACCTCATCCCCAGGCTTTGTCACAGCTCTTACTGCGTGGGAAATAGCTCCAGCAGCTCCGGTTGTAGGAAAGATGTGCTCAGGGCCATAGTTCATTCCAAAGCGCTTATTGAGGCTCTTTGCGATCTCTTCTTTATATAGTGGATTTCCAAGACTTGGTGTGTAGCCGTGAAGAGTCATGGTGTCCTCTTCCTGAAGGAGTCTTATCATCTCATCAGTAAACTCCTTTGGCACCTCTACACTTGGATTTCCAAGGCTGAAATCAAACACGTTCTCGTATCCAATTTCTTTTCCCCTTGCAGTTGCATACTCTGAAAGCTCACGGATAACTGACTTAGCCCCCAGCATGTTCTTGTACGTTTCGTTGATCATGTGCTCCTCCTTAATACTATTTAAGTAACGCTTTCATACTTTCAACCAGATCCTCTGCGTCCTTAAGCAGCTGCATCTCAGCCTTTTTAGGGTTTGGATCCTTTTTGTATTTATAGACAAACACAGGTGTCTGCCCCTGATGAAAAGACATATTGCCTTTATATCCTGATATGAATCCCGGTATCTTGCCCGGATCAAATCTGGCATTTGGACTTACCTTTATCTCAATCTCTGAAGAGCCGCCATTTATCTCTACTATATAAAGAGCCTTTGCCCTGGTCCGTAAAAGAGATATCCTGAGAAGGTTCTCTACCATCTCCGGAATCTGACCAAATCTGTCAAGGAGCTCATCTTTCATATCCTCGCACTCCTGGTCATTCTCAATGCTGGCAATTCTCTTATATATCTCAAGCTTTTGCTCTTCGTTAAGGATGTACTCGTTAGGTATGTATGCATCCACGTCAAGGTCTATGCTGCAGTTTAGCGTATCAAGTACTTCATCTGTACTCTCGCCCTTTTTGATCTTGACTGCCTCCCCAAGCATCTTACAGTAGAGGTCGTAGCCGACTGCCTGCATGTGGCCGCTTTGTTTTTTACCAAGAAGGCTTCCTGCGCCTCTGATCTCAAGATCCCTCATGGCAATCTTAAAGCCGCTTCCTAAGTCTGTAAACTCCTTGATGGCAGCAAGGCGCTTTTCAGCAACCTCTTTTAACATCTTATCACGTTTATACATAAGGAAGGCATAGGCAGTTTTATTGGATCTGCCAACTCGGCCTCTTAGCTGGTAAAGCTGTGACAGTCCCATCTTGTCGGAGTCGTGGATGATCATGGTGTTGACGTTAGGAATATCGAGTCCTGTCTCAATGATGGTTGTAGAAACCAAAACATCAATGGTTCCGTCGATGAAGTCGTACATGATCCTCTCAAGCTCTGACTCCTTCATCTGGCCATGGGCAAAAGCAACGTTAGCCTCTGGAACAAGCTTCTGGATCCCTGCTGCCACATCTGCGATGTTGCTTACCCTGTTATAAACATAGTAAACCTGACCATTTCTAGAAAGCTCTCTGACAATGGCTTCTCTTACCATCTCGTCGTTGTATTCGCAGACATAGGTCTGGATCGGAAGCCGGTCGTTTGGCGCCTCTTCAAGAACGCTCATATCCCTGATGCCCACCAGCGACATGTGAAGAGTCCTTGGAATAGGAGTTGCAGAAAGTGTAAGAACGTCCACGTTTTCCTTCATGGTCTTGATCTTTTCCTTGTGGGTTACGCCAAAACGCTGCTCCTCATCAACTATGAGAAGTCCAAGATCCTTGTACTCTATGTCTTTTGATAAAAGTCTGTGGGTTCCGATAACAATATCCACAAGGCCCTTTTTAAGGTCTGTGACAGTTCTCTTTTGCTCAGAAGCTGTCCTGAATCTGGACATCAGATCCACTCTTACAGGGAATGCCCTCATCCTCTCTGCAAAGGTGTTGTAGTGCTGCTGGGCAAGGATCGTAGTTGGCACAAGAAGCGCCACCTGCTTGCCGTCCTGAACCGCCTTAAAGGCCGCACGGATTGCAACCTCGGTCTTACCAAAACCTACGTCGCCGCATATAAGCCTGTCCATGATACCAGTGGACTCCATGTCCTTCTTGGTATCCTCTATAGCTATGAGCTGATCCTCAGTCTCCTGATAAGGAAATGCATCCTCAAACTCCTGCTGCCACACAGTATCCTTAGTGAACTGGTATCCAACCGCCTGCTGACGCTTTGCATAGAGTTCTACAAGGTCCTGAGCCACCTCTTCAACAGCAGCCTTGACCTTGCTCTTAGTATGGCTCCAGTCGCCGCTTCCAAGCTTGTTGAGCTTGGGCTTATGGGCGTTTTCATCATCTGAACCCGATGCATATTTCTGAATGACAGAAAGACCTGTCGCAAGAACATACAGGTTTCCGCCTCCGCCGTACTCGATCTTTATATAGTCCTTGACCACGTGGTCTGTCTCTATCTTTTCGATACCTCTGTAGATACCAAGTCCGTGGTCTTCATGAACAACATAGTCGCCAATCTTAAGGTCCGCAAAGTCGGATATCTTTTCTCCCTTGTACTGGCTCTTTTTCTTCTTTTTCTTTTTGGTGTGCTCGGTGAAGATATCGCTCTCAGCAATGACCGCAAACTTGATGTCCGGATACTCAAAGCCCTTCAGTATCCTGCCATAGTAGGTCATTATCTCGCCGGAATCCAAAACCCTTCCAGGGTCCTCGCTGTAAAAGGCCGATACGCTGTTGTCGCGAAGGTCTTCCACAATTCTCTTGGCCCTTGTCCTTGAGCCCGATAGGATCAGAACTCTAAAGCCCTTTTTGACGTAAGCTTTAAGGTCTCCCACAAGGGCTTCAAAGCTGTTGTTGTATGCAGCTATACTTCTTGCCTTTATGTCCCAGTTCTTTTCCGGGGAAAAGAGATTTTGAGACTCTGGCATTGCAAGAGCTGAAATAAGAACTCTTCTGCCATTGGACATTCTTGCAATTACATTGTCTATTGAATAAAGAAGCTCCATCTGCCCGGGAAGAACATATCCCTTCTCTGCCCTGTGGCTCATGCTCTCTCTAAATTCCATCTCGACAGCCCTGGCATGCTCCTGGACTCTTTGTGGTTCGTCTATGAAGATACAGCTCTTTCCCTTTGGGAACATCTCCTGGATAGTTACTGTGTCATCGTAAAAATATCTGATATAGCTTTCAAGATTGACTGATGCCTTAAGCTCAAAGAGCTGTTCCTTAAGTTCCTCTGTCCTTACCTTAAGCTCGTGGGCTTCCTTTGTTTTGAACTGTTCACGAAGGGATTTTACAATCCTCTCTGTATCTTCCTCAATCTTTTCCATGCCCTTTTCAAGCTCATCCTCTTCAAGGATGATCTCAGATGCCGGATAGATGCTGACAGATTCAAGCTTCTCAAGGGATCTCTGGGAAAGAATGTCAAAGCTTCTTATGGCCTCTATCTCATCGCCCCAAAGTTCTATTCTGAAAGGATTTTCCTCTGTAAGGTCAAAGACATCGATGATATCTCCGCGGACAGAAAACTCACCAGGAGCTTCAACCTGATAATTTCTGGTGTAGCCCATGGCTATAAGCTTTTTACTTATCTGCGCTTCATCGATCTGAGTTCTTTTATCTATGGAAAGTATGTGGGACTTTATAACTTCAGGCTTTATCTGAGGTGCCATCAGGGCAGCAAAAGTCGTCACTACTGTTACAGGTCTTCCCTCAATGAGGCGCCGCAGGCACCTGATACGCTGCCTTGCGATCTCATTGCTGTGGACATCCGCCTGATAAAAGATAAGATCCTTGGCAGGATACACAGTAACGTTCCTGTCGTAGAACTTATAGTCCTCATAGATCTCTTTTGCCCTAAGATCAGAATAGGTCACGATTATCCTGTACTTAAAGCCCTCACCCAGCCCATCAATGAAATGGAGCTTCTGCGAGTCCACACAGCCAGTGACCTGGCAACAGGCAAAAGGTTTCTCAAGATATTCACTTATTTCATTAAATTCCTTAAGTTCCCTTAAGGGATTTGTCATAGCTCTCATTTATTTTTTACCATTAAATCTGTTCATGGCGCTGTCAGTGCCATTTTCCATGATCTCAACTACTGCGTCGCAAGCGTTATCAATGCCTTCCTTAATAGAAGAAGCATCTTCACCCTCAAAGTGTCCAAGGACCCAGTCCACCATATCCCACTCTTTTGGTTTTTTGCCAACGCCGATCCTTACTCTTGTAAACTCCTCATGGCCAAGCTGGGCAATGATATTCTTAAGGCCGTTATGTCCGCCGCTGCTGCCCTTTGGTCTTATCCTGAGTTTGCCTACATCGAGCTCAACATCGTCAGAAATAATAATAAGGTCAGTTTTGGTATCCACCTTAAAATAGTTGCAGATAGGAGCAACCGCTTCGCCTGAAAGGTTCATATAGGTAAGGGGTTTTACCAGGATCACCCTCTCATTTCCGATCCTTCCTTTTCCATATACAGCCTTGAACTTGGTCTCTGTAAGACCTATTCCATATTTATCTGAAAGGGCATCAATAGTGTCAAAGCCCACATTGTGTCTGGTGTGAAAGTATTTCTTTTCCGGGTTTCCAAGACCCACTATTACAAACATTCTGCCGTTATCCTCTTTATCTCTTTTACTAAAAAGCGTTTTGACCCACTTAAACATTACCCGCACCCCAACACAAAATCAGGGGGCTTAAAAACACTTTAAGTCCCCTGTTTTTTACTCATTATTCACTTTGTTTAAATACTTGTCAAGCCTCAGGCGCAGCATCATCCTCTGGAACAGCGGCCTTGTCATAAGCCTCTAAGATGGCACTCTGAAGAACACCTCTCATGTCTGAGTTGATGGGATGTGCAATATCCCTGTATTCTCCGTCAGAAGACTTCTTGCTGGGCATTGCTATAAACAATCCCTTCTCGCCTTCTATAACCTTGATGTCGTGAACAACAAATTCATCATCAAAGGTAACAGATACTACTGCTCTCATCTTGCCCTGCTTAGTTACTTTCCTTACGCGAATATCTGTAATCTTCATAGTGTACCCCCTCTGTACATGTTGTCAAATTACATATCTCTCATTGTTTTCAACTACCACCTTGATACCGTTCTCTTCCTTATAGTAAGAGTTGGCCTGAATGGTGCCATGACTTTCCACGATGCAGTTTTCAATATGCGAATTATCTCCAATATAAACATCATTGAGAATAATTGAGTTTTTAATATAACAGTTATTTCCGATAAAGGCTCCTTTGAAGATAACTGAATCCTCAATGGTTCCGTTTATGATACAGCCACTGGAGATCAGGCCATTCTTGACGCTGACACCAACGTTGTACTTGGCTGGTGGAAGATCTGTAACCTTGGTGTAGATACCTGGATACTCTCTGAAGAAGTAGTGCCTTATCTCAGGCTTTAGGAAGTCCATGTTGGTTCTGTAGTAATCCTCTACAGAAGCGATGTTGCTCCAGTACTCCTTGATCTTGTATCCGTAGATTCTCTTCATATCCTTGTACCTTACAAGGATGTCTCTTACAAAGTCGTATCTCTCTTCTTCTTCAGCTCTCTCGATAAGCTCAATGAGCTGACGGCGTCTAATTACGTAGATACCGCAGGAGATGGTGTTGGATTTGGAAACAACAGGTTTTTCCTCAAACTCCTCTATCCTGCATTCCTCATTCATGCGGACAGTACCAAATCTCTCAGTATCGATGGTTGCTGGCATGTCCTTGCAAACAACTGTGATATCTGCCTGCTTCTGAATGTGGTACTCAAGGAGCTTGCCATAGTCCATCTTGTATACGCAGTCACCAGATGTGATGATGACATATGGCTCGTGGCAGCTGCGAAGGAACTCAAGGTTCTGAGCAATGGCATCGGCTGTTCCTCTGTACCAGAGGTTTCCTGAGGCCTTAACTGCCGGAGTGAAAACATATAGTCCGCCCTGTTTACGACCAAAGTCCCACCACTTGGAGGAACTTAGGTGTGTATTAAGGCTTCCTGCATTGTACTGTGTAAATACGGCTACAGTCTGGATGTGTGAGTTGGTCATATTACTAAGAGCAAAGTCGATACTCCTGTAAAAGCCTGCCACTGGCATGGCGCAAACCGCTCTGCGCTTGGAAAGATCCTGCATCCTGCTGCTACTGCCGCCTGCTAAAATAATACCAATCGCCCTCATACTCAATCACCTGCCTTATCTAATGTTCTGCCGCTGTCAAGGATTCCATCTGCATAGTCCTCAGCAGTAGTAATTCCAGCGATCATGGTGTTCTTGCCAACCTTGACATTGTCAGGAATGACTGAACGCTCACCAATAGTGACAAGGCCTTCGCAATAAATGCCGGGCTTAGTTTCATTTTCTTTTTGCTCAAAGGCTCCAAGAGTAACTCCAGATCCAATCTGTGCCTTTTCAGCAATGATAGCTTTTTCTATGTTACAGCCTTCACCGATCTGAGTGTCATTCATGATGATAGAGTGGCTTACAACTGTATCTTTTCCAATCTTGACGCCAGGTCCTATAACGGAGTTATAGACCTTGCCTTCAATCTCACAGCCCTCTCCAACGATGCTGCGCTCTATAGCGCTGTCAGGACCCAGGTACTGAGGCGGCTGAACGTCGCTGGCTGTGTAGATCTTCCAGTACTCCTCGTAGAGATTGAACTCAGGAACTATATCGATAAGCTCCATGTTGGCTTCCCAGTAAGAAGTCAGTGTTCCAACGTCTTTCCAGTAGCCGTCAAATTCATATGCAAAAAGGGACTGTCCCTTATCCTTGCAGTAAGGAATGATATGCTTACCAAAATCAAGACCTGCCTGATCCTTGTTTTTGATAAGGGCCTCTTTAAGAACCTTCCATGAGAAGATGTAGATACCCATTGATGCAAGATTGGAACGGGGATGTTCAGGTTTTTCCTCGAAGTCCACAATCCTCTTGTTCTCATCGGTTATCATGATACCGAATCTGCTGGCTTCTTCCATGGGAACAGGCATAACAGCGATGGTGACATCTGCTCCACTGGACTTGTGGAAATCAAGCATGGTCTCGTAGTCCATTTTGTAGATGTGGTCACCTGAAAGGATCAGAACATAGTCAGGGTTGTAGTTCTCCATGTACTCCATGTTCTGATAGATTGCATTGGCAGTACCTGTGTACCACTCACTGTTCGCACTCTTTTCATAAGGAGGAAGAACTGTAACTCCACCGAAGTTACGGTCCAGATCCCAAGGTATTCCGATTCCAATGTGGGAATTAAGTCTGAGAGGACGATACTGCGTCAGAACACCGACAGTGTCCACTCCAGAATTGATGCAGTTGCTGAGTGGGAAGTCTATGATCCTGTACTTCCCTCCAAAAGAAACTGCGGGTTTAGCCATCTTCGCAGTTAGCACACCCAATCTGCTGCCCTGGCCCCCTGCCAGAAGCATGGCGATCATTTCCTTTTTTATCATGTTCCACCTCGTTGCTAAGAATTTCACCAAATATGCTTACTTAAGCACATAACAGAAACCGCTTTTGTTCTTATTATTAAGTATATCACATGTTTTGATGAAAAAAATACGAAATGGTGTAAATAAGATATATAATTTAGTTAAACGTTTTCGAATTATCTGATTTTTTGACTTTGACTAAATCCGTGCTAGAATAAAGAGGTTTGGAGGCATATATAAATATGTATAAAATAGACTTTAAAAATCCTGTACACGTATATTTCATTGGCATTGGTGGTATCTCAATGAGCGGCCTTGCCCAGATCCTTATCAAGGAGGGCTTTAAGATCTCAGGCTCAGACTCTAAGGAATCTGCCATGACAAGAGCCCTTGAAAGTCAGCAGGTTAAGATAAACTATGGACAGAGAGCTGAGAACATCTCATCCGCAGACAAGATTGATGTAGTTGTTTACACAGCAGCTGTTCATCCCGACAACCCTGAATTTGCAGCAGCTAAAGAGGCTGGCATTCCAATGCTCACAAGAGCAGAGCTTCTTGGACAGATCATGAAGCAGTACGCTCTTCCTGTTGCCATCAGCGGAACTCATGGCAAGACAACCACTACCTCAATGGTTTCCAAGATTCTCTTAGAGGCAGACACAGACCCAACACTTTCAATCGGCGGTGTGTTTAAGGACATCGGAGGAAACATAAGGGTAGGTCAGTCAGAGTACTTTGTAACTGAGGCCTGTGAGTACACCAACAGTTTCCTTAGCTTTTTCCCTAAGATCAGTGTCATTTCCAATATCGATGCTGACCATCTGGATTTCTTCAAGGACCTTGAGGACATAAGGCACTCCTTCAGGAAGTTTGCAGAGCTCCTTCCAGCTGACGGAACTCTCGTAATAAGTGGTGATATTGAAAATGTAGATGAGATCACCCACGACCTTCCCTGCACAATCGTAACTTATGGATCTTCAGATAAGTTTGACTACTATCCAACTGACATCGTTTACGATGAGCATGGCAATCCTTCATTTACAGCTCACCTTCCTATGGGAAAAGAGCTAAAGATAAAGCTTGCTGTTCCAGGCATCCACAACGTTTATAACGCTCTGGCAGCCATAGCTGTTTCAACTGTACTTAATATAGAAGATAAGCATATCGTATCTGGTCTTTCTCTCTTTGGAGGAACCAGCAGAAGATTTGAATATAAGGGAGAGATAAGCGGAGTTACAATTATTGACGACTACGCTCATCACCCAACAGAGATCAAGGCTACCTTAACTGCAGCCAAGAACTATCCTCACGAAAAGATCTGGTGTGTATTCCAGCCTCACACCTACACCAGGACAAAAGCTCTTTTAGATGAGTTTGCTGAGGCTCTTTCTTTAGCAGATCACGTTGTACTGGCTGATATCTACGCTGCCAGGGAGAAGGATGATCTTGGCATCAGCTCAAGAACACTTGCTGACAAGATTGTCAGCTTAGGACATGAGTGTAATTATTTTCCAACTCTGTCAAACTTTAATGAAATAGAAAAATTTCTTTTGCAAAATTGCACTAAGGGAGATTTGTTGATAACCATGGGAGCCGGAGATGTAGTAAAAATCGGCGATGAGCTCCTTGGCAGGTAATACTTATCCACATTTCCACTTTTATTTATAGTTTATGTAAATCATTTTTGGTGGATAAAGGTCTGACTGGTAATCCTCACAGTCAGACCTATTTTTATAGAATTTTTATAAAATAATCCACGTTATCCACATTGTCCACAATCCGGACCCAATTCCGGAAACCGAGATGGTTACTGGATTTCTTCGGCATTTTTGCCCATATCATTTTAAAAATCCCCATGCTATAATCTGAATTGTTCCGATGAAGCAAACAATTCTTTTTCGGATATGTTAGTAAAGCAGGTGATGAAAGTATATGATGGGGCGAGTAACTATTAGTTCTAATTGTGGGGAGGATTCTACTTATGTATCAAACATTTTCATTGATGAATACATGCAGGACGCAAACGACGCGCAGATCAAGATCTACCTCTATCTTCTTAGGATGATGAGTGCGAATTTACCTACCAGTGTTCCAGCTCTGGCAGATAAATTCAATCATACAGAATCTGACGTACTTCGTTCTTTAAAATATTGGGAAAAGAAAGGACTCATTTCTCTTGAGTATGACGCTTCCCAGAATCTGACCGGAATACATATGGAGGATATCGCAGCAAGCACTCAGAGACGCTATGGCAGAAGAAGAAATGACAGTCAGGTAAGACCTGTTCTTTCTCCTGTTGCACCAGCTGAACCTGAGATCCAGCCAGAAAACGTTATCCCGGAAAGACCAAACTATTCTGCAGCACAGCTTAAGTCCTTCAAGCAGTCAGAAGGTTCAAATCTTCTGTTTATCGCAGAGCAGTATTTTGGAAGAACATTATCTCCAACTGAGATGTCCACAGTCTATTACATACACGATGAACTTGGATTCTCAGACGATCTATTGGACTATCTGATGCAGTATTGCGTCGATAATCATAAAAAAGATTTCAGATATATGGAGAAGGTAGCCATTAACTGGAATCAGCAAGGCATCAAGACGCCAAAACAGGCACGCGTGGAGATCTACAAGCATGACAGTGACATCATCACTATCATGAAGGCACTCGGTATGGAAAACAGTCCCACTGAGAAGGAAGGCACCTTCATTCGCAAGTGGATTGGGGAGCTGAGATTTTCGATGGAGATCATTTTGGAAGCCTGCGACCGCACTGTTATGGCGACACAGAAGAACCGTCTGAAGTATTGCGACAGCATTCTTCGCTCCTGGCATGAAAAAGGAGTAAGTTCACGGGAGGATATTGCCAGGTTAGATGCCGACTTTACCGCAGATCTCAAAAAGAGATCAAAGGCTTCCGTTTCATCCATCGATAGCAAACTTCGCGTAGGCGAATCATCTATTCGTCTAGGCGGAACCCAGAATCGCTTCAATCAGTTCCAGCAAAACACCTATGATTTTGTAGAACTTGAGAAAAAGCTTCTGGACAACTAGAACCTTCTGCCTGATTGGGGAATCTTGCAGGAGAGACGTTCATAAGCTCGGCCCTGTACTCTTGGTTCGGCGGCGGCTCCGGCCTTCCCTGAAACACGTACAGGGCCATACTTATGAAGTGCGGCCGGGACTTTCTCTGGCCCCTACCACTTCCTATATCCCTCCCCTTTGCTCGGTTAAACCAAGCGTTCCACTTAGCCATGGGCATCAATCTCTGCGCGGATAGCCGCTTGAGATTGATATGTCTAAGTTCCACGGTTTAAACTCACAAATGGGAGGGATATAGGAAATGGTAGGGGAGGAAATTTTTCGACAGCATGGACATAAGGATGGCACCTGGTTTTAATTAGTGAGAGGATATAGTGTATGGCACTTACCAATGCGCAGTATGATGCGATAATGCATGAGTATGAAGATAGGAGAAGTCTTCATAGGCAGGAATTGGAAGAAAGATTACAGAGCGTTTATGATAATGTTCCGGGGTATAAGGAGCTGGATGACGAGACAGCTACTGCCAGTGCGGACTTTGGAAGAAGGCTGATATCTGGAGAGAAGCTGGACCGCAGAGTTTTGAAAAATCAACTTGCGGAGCTTGCAAGGCGGAAGCTGACTTTGCTAACAGAGGCTGGGTATTCTAAGGATTATCTGGATATGGGGTATACTTGTCCAGATTGTAAGGATACTGGATATATTGGCAATGAGAAGTGCCATTGCTTTAAGCAAAAGATTATTGAAACTCTTTACGATAAGTCTAATTTAAGGGCCATGACTAAAGAGGCTAACTTCAAGCGTCTTTCTGAGTCTTATTATGATGGCGAGGATCTTAAGAGATTTCAAGGGGCCAGACGAGCTGCTGAAGATTTTGTGAACAATTTTGATAGCGACTACCAAAATTTATTCATTTATGGTACAGTGGGTACTGGTAAATCGTTCCTTTCTATTTGTATCGCTGAC
>NZ_JAGAYD010000263.1 GCF_017940685.1 Butyrivibrio sp.
AGAAGACCAACGTTGTCACCAGCCTCGCAGTAATCCATTGTCTTACGGAACATCTCGATACCAGTACATACTGACTTAGATGTCTCTTCCTTGATACCAACGATTTCGATTTCGTCGTTGAGGTTAAGGTGACCTCTCTCTACTCTACCAGTAGCAACTGTTCCACGTCCTGTGATTGTGAATACGTCCTCAACAGGCATAAGGAAAGGCTTATCTGTCTCACGAGTAGGTTCAGGGATGTAAGAATCAACTGTGTCCATGAGCTCCATAACCTTGTCGCCCCACTCAGACTTAGGATCCTCAAGAGCCTTAAGAGCTGAACCACGAATGATAGGTGTGTCATCTCCAGGGAACTCATACTCTGTAAGAAGGTCTCTGATCTCCATCTCAACGAGGTCGAGAAGCTCAGGATCATCAACCATATCGCACTTGTTCATGAATACGATGATGTAAGGAACACCAACCTGACGAGCAAGAAGAACGTGCTCCTTAGTCTGTGCCATAACACCGTCAGTAGCAGCAACAACAAGGATAGAACCATCCATCTGAGCTGCACCTGTGATCATGTTCTTAACGTAGTCAGCGTGACCTGGGCAGTCTACGTGAGCGTAGTGTCTGTTAGCTGTCTCATACTCGATGTGAGCAGAGTTGATTGTGATTCCACGCTCTTTCTCTTCTGGAGCCTTATCGATCTGATCGAATGCAACAGCAGGTGAAAATCCTCTGTCTGCAAGAACAGTTGTGATAGCTGCTGTAAGAGTTGTCTTACCATGGTCAACGTGTCCGATTGTACCAATGTTTACGTGTGGCTTACTTCTGTCAAACTTAGCTTTTGCCATTTCTAAATATCCTCCTTAGTGAAATGTTAATAAACATTTTCATACATAATTTAACCGACTATATCGATTATATTAAAAGATTAGCGTTAAATCAAGCGAAAACTGAGATTTTACGCGTCTTTCTTTATTTAATCTGTTCATCAGCCCTTATTTGAAAGGACTTTCTCCTGAACATTCTTTGGAACTGGCATATACTTCTCGAAGAACATTGAGTAGTTACCACGTCCCTGAGTTCTTGAACGAAGATCTGTAGCATATCCGAACATCTCAGCAAGAGGCACATGTGCTCTAACGATCTTGCCACCGCCAAGGTCATCCATACCTTCAACCTGTCCACGACGAGAGTTAATGTCACCAATAACATCTCCCATGTACTCCTCAGGCATTGTAACCTCAACCTTCATGATAGGCTCAAGAAGAACAGGTGCTCCCTTCTGCATAGCATCCTTGAACGCCATAGATCCAGCGATGTGGAATGCCATCTCAGATGAGTCTACTTCGTGGTATGATCCGTCATATACTGTAGCATGGACACCAACAACAGGATATCCACCAAGTGTACCAGCCTTCATAGCCTCTTCGATACCTTCGCTGATTGGCTGGATGAATTCCTTAGGAATAGCACCACCAACAACTTCGCTATCGAACTGGTAAAGGTTGTCTCCGTTAGCATCCATAGGCTCGAAACGAACTTTACAGTGACCATACTGACCACGTCCACCGGACTGCTTAGCGTACTTAGACTCAACGTCTACAGCCTTTGTAAGTGCCTCTCTGTATGCAACCTGAGGTGCACCAACGTTAGCCTCAACCTTATACTCACGAAGAAGTCTGTCAACGATGATATCAAGGTGAAGCTCACCCATACCAGCGATGATAGTCTGACCTGTCTCAGGGTTAGTGTGAGCTCTGAATGTAGGATCCTCTTCAGCAAGCTTCATAAGAGCTTCGTCAAGCTTCTGCTGACCAGCCTTAGTCTTAGGCTCGATAGCAAGCTCGATAACAGGATCTGGGAACTCCATTGACTCAAGGATAACAGGGTTCTTCTCATCGCAAAGTGTATCACCAGTAACTGTGTTCTTAAGACCAACAGCTGCTGCGATATCACCAGCATAAACCTTATCAAGGTCTGAACGCTTGTTAGCGTGCATCTGAAGGATACGTCCAAGACGCTCCTTGCTGTCCTTAGTACTGTTAAGTACGTAAGAACCTGAATTTGCTGTTCCTCTGTATACACGGAAGAATGCAAGCTTTCCAACGAATGGATCGCTGACAATCTTGAATGCAAGAGCAGCAAATGGGCCATCATCTGTAGACTCAACTTCGATTTCGTTACCGTCCATGTCAGTTCCCTTACATGCAGGGATGTCTAATGGTGAAGGCATAAACTCGATTACAGCATCGATAAGCTTCTGGATACCTCTGTTCTTGTGTGCAGAACCACAGCAAACAGGGAATGCCTTACACTCGCAAGTTGCCTTACGAAGTGCTGCCTTAAGATCTGCAACAGAAGGCTCCTCGCCCTCGAGATACTGCATCATAAGATCCTCATCAAGATCACAGATCTTCTCAACGAGCTCTGAGTGATAAAGCTCAGCGTCGTCCTTGAGGTCAGCAGGGATCTCACCAATTGTAACATCCTCACCCTTATCATCATTGTAGATGTAAGCCTGCATCTCAAAAAGATCAATGATACCCTGGAACTGATCCTCAGCTCCGATAGGGATCTCTATCATAATAGCATTTTTCTTAAGTCTATTACGGATCTGCTCTACAGCGCCAAAGTAGTTAGCACCGATGATATCCATCTTGTTGATGAATGCCATACGAGGAACGTTAAATCCGTCAGCCTGACGCCATACGTTCTCAGACTGAGGCTCAACGCCTTCCTTAGCACTAAATACACCAACTGCACCATCAAGTACGCGAAGTGAACGCTCAACCTCAACAGTGAAGTCAACGTGACCAGGTGTATCAAT
>NZ_JAGAYD010000264.1 GCF_017940685.1 Butyrivibrio sp.
CGGCTCAAAAGGAGGTGATCATGTGAATGGCGGATGGGAAGTAAAGGTAAGCGGAAATACGACGCATTACAGGAAAAAACTATACGATGCCTATGGCAATCATGTAGGAACCATAGGAATTTGCAAGCCTACCAAACAGACCGGAAAGAAAAAGAAACCTGTACTGTACAGCTTTAAGCAGGTTTCTTCACAGGTATTACAGGCAAAAACGTCTACGAAGGCCATGCAGGTCTCTAATGGCATACGTGCAAAAATAGGATTGTTAAAGAAACAGCTTAAAAATGGAGATGTGGACGAAGAAGAAATCCTCAGAGCCATACTTCATGCAGAGATGGTTCAGCGCGCATGTGATAAGAAAAAGAAGAACTTGAAAATGGAAGAAACTGCGGAAAGGAGTATGGAAGCAGAGGAAGAACTCCCTGCAAATCCGGAAGAAGCTCCTGATGAAGCTGAATCCGATGAAGAGATAAAAGAGCTGGAGCAGGCTGAATTTGAAGCCCTTATGGAAAAGCTTGAGATGACCGCGGATGAGATGATGGAAGCAGCAGAAGAAACAGCAGAGCTTGACGAAGACCTGGATGAGATGGCAGAAGCTCTTTCTGGATCAATGACTCCAGAGGATCTTGAGCAGCTAAAGGTAAAGCACAGATCTGATGAAGCAAGGGATATTCTGAAAGCAGACCTTAAGTATTTGAAAGCTTTATTTGACAGATTGCAGTCGGAAAAAGAAAATGCAGGGAAAGCTTCTTTTCCAGGAGGCGGAGACAGTGGAGTGTCATTATCGCTAGGTGGGATGGATATGCCGGTTATGGATGCGGTATCCCAGAGTATGCCGGCAGAAACAGGCGGATCATTTGATGCTACAGTATAACTTTACACAATGAGCCTTGAGCTCTTTCTTTTACCTAAAATAATTAACAAGTGTTAATAAGAGAGGAGACATACATTATGGGTATTGGAATTAACACAAACTATGGAAACTATAACTATGCAGGCGTTAATAATGCTGAGCCTGGCTGGGCAAAGAGCGATGAGAAAGAGGAAAAGAAGGAAGTAGCGTTAAATCAGCAGGGCGTTGTATACGAGAAGACAGCCATTGAGGATAGCAAAGAGGATGATCCTAAGGCTATATATAAAAAATCAGCCACTGACAGAGCAACTATTGTTCAGCAGATGAAAGCAGCAGAGGAACAACAGAGAAATCAGTTGATGGAAATAGTTCAGAAAACTCTGCAGGGCCAGGTTGGAGCCTATGGCAAGGCTACAGGCAACAACATGTGGCAGCAGCTTGCTGGCGGAAATGTGAAGGTGGATGCAGCTACAAGAGCACAGGCTCAGAAGGATATTTCAGAAGACGGATACTATGGTGTAAAGCAGACATCCCAGAGACTGTTTGATTTTGCTGCTGCTCTTGCAGGGGATGATGTAGACAAGATGAAAGAGATGCAGAAAGCCATGGAAAAGGGATTCAAGCAGGCTACAAAGACCTGGGGACGTGAACTTCCAGCTATATGTAAAGAGACTATGAATGCAGCTAATAAGCTGTTTGAGGATTACTATTCGTCTAAAGAACAAGTTGGTTGATCAAGGAAGGGGCTGAGATTATGAAGATTAAGGTAAAGATCTTGAATCCAAATGGCAGTTTTGATGTCAGGGCTTGACTAAAAGTTATTTTTTGCCGATATACAAATAGAAAACCATAATTATGCATGATACATGATAGTGTCAGATTTATCGCAAGTGGAGGTGCTTTATGAGGATACAACAGAACACGGATGTTCAAATAAATCCTTTTCAAAATCAGGATAATGTCAGGACTGCTGCAGGTGCGGGAAAAACTGCGCATAAGAGTGGTAATCTGTCCTCAGTATCCGGGGCTAATCTCAAGGGTGAAAGCCTTGTTCAGCAGAGGCAGGGCCTTGCAAGAAAGCAGGCACTTAAGGTTGTGTCAGATGCTTTTGACGGCGAGAAGAAGCTGGATGCTCAGATGCAGGGCATTAAAGATGAGATAAAGCGTCTTCAGGATGTGATAAACGAAAAGACTGCTGATACGATGGCGAATGACGCCAGGTTAAAAGAGTTACATGAACAATATGGAATTGATCCTGACAGCGAGGAGAGCAAGGAACTGTCTAAACTTGCGTTTAAGATGAATAATTCCAAAGATGGTTTATCTGATGAAGAAAAAAGCAAGATGTCCGAGTACCAGCAGCAGGCGCTGTACTATGTTGCAAAGAATCAGCAGAATGCTCTCGATATTGATCATGCCAAAGCGCAGCAGGCAGGTAATGTCCAAGGTTATGCCGACATGAAGAGGGAACGCGCTAAGTCTCAGGATATGCTTAAGGCACAGGATGCAGCTGAGGAGATTATGGATGCTGCAAATGGCGAGTCGATAGCTCTTTTGACACAGGAAGCAGTTGAGCATGTTGATGAAGAGCAGAAAGAACGCGAGGAAGAGGCCAAAGAGGCAGCGGAAAAGAAGAAAGAGGAGAAGAAGGAAGAAGCAAAGAAGCTTGAAAAAGAGGCAATGCAGCAGGAAATGATAGAGAACATCAAGGAACACGCTGAAGAGACCCAGCGTACCAGCGCTGATACTAAACGTGCCATAGCTAGAAGAGAGCGTGCCGAAGCTGACAGCATGGGAGCAGAGGATGCCCAGAAGACCATTATTTCCGAAGGTGCATCCATGGAGGATACGCAGAATGCTGTTAATTCAGAGATTACAAATATCCTCAATAAGCTGAGCCTCCTTTCAAGTGATGTTAAGGGTAGCACTGTAGACAGCCAGATATAAGAACATTCAATAATGTCCATTCATTACATTAAAATGTCCATTCATGACATGGACATATAAATCCAAAGCGTTGTGATGATAATATAAATATAGGGATTAAGGGAAAATGCTTACATGGATGTCCGTGCTAAGCATTTTTTCATTATTGGCCAAGTGAAAATTGAGGGTAATGTATGACAAGGTACAGGATAGCAATTTGCGATGATGAAGAGGTTGTAAGGAGTGTTTTTCATGATTGGGTAAGCAAGGCTAAACATAACGCAGATGTAAAAGAATACTCTGGCGGAGATGAGCTCATAAAGGATATGGATTCAGGTACATGGATAGATATTCTCTTTCTTGATATAGCTATGGGCAAAAATGACGGAATAGAAACGGCAAAAGAACTTGGAAGACGCGTCGAGGCAAGTGGCAAAAGTATGAGAGCATCAAGACCACTTATCATTTTTGTTACAGGTATTCCGGACAGGATGGGAGATGCATTTGGCGTTAAGGCATTTGATTATCTGCTTAAGCCGGTTTCACAGGCAGCATTTGAAAGTGAACTTCACAGAGCAATTGAGGAGCTTCAGAGATTGGATGCCCAGCTCATATGTGAGACAAAATATCAAAATGATGAAGACAAGTTCATATCTATACAATCAGGTAAAGGGACAATAAATATAAAGCTTCGGGATATTTTATATATTGAGAGTTCAGGACGAAAAGCAATTGTCCATTTACCGGGAATAAAGCATGAAGTGTACCGGCAGATGAATGACTTTGAGGATGAACTAGGGAACAGTTTTTTTAGGGTTCACAGAGGATATCTGGTTAATATGAAGCATATAAAAGGCTACTCCAGATCAGAGGTTCAGATTGACAATGGGGATGCACTTATAATGTCAAAATATAAATACGCTGATTTTATAAAGGCTTACATGGAGTTCATATCCTGACGATTGTAGGAGGAAGTATGACAGAGGAAAATATCAGAATTATGGAACAAATCTACGGAGTATCTATGATACTGATCCGTGGTCTGTTCTTTGGAGTATTT
Source organism: Butyrivibrio sp. (assembly GCF_017940685.1). Lineage (GTDB taxonomy): Bacteria > Bacillota > Clostridia > Lachnospirales > Lachnospiraceae > Butyrivibrio. Next base: position 3,837 of record NZ_JAGAYD010000264.1, read on the forward strand.
GCAGATCTTTTTATAAATAAAGAGTCACTTAGCAGATCAAAAAATATTGTATTGTCAGTGATAATCACGATTGAAGGGATAGTGTTGTTTGCAATTCCATATTCTACAAAAGGTCTGTACAGTATAATAAGCCTTCTGACTATAATTGCAGTGTTTTATTTTTATAATCAAAAGATATTACCGCATATCATTTTTGTCTTCTTTCTCTGGCAGAACGTATTCTACGTATGGCATTTGATAAATTTTGCCGTTTTCAACAGTATTTCAGATTATGTTACAGCAGCTATAGATTATTCCAGGGAAGGCGCAGTGGAAAACCTATGGAACTGGATGTTTATATTGATGGCTTTACAGGTTGTATTTTTGGCTGTTTTCCTGTTACTGGAATACTTCGTAACCAGAAAAATCTGTACGGTCAAGTATGATATGTCATGGACTGAAGCGCTATATTTATCTATATTTTCCGCGGTGTCATATATTATCTGTTACATAATTGTAGAAGTCATGGTTGTGCCGCTTGATAAAGAAGTTTTTGTATTGCTGGACGAGAAACAGGATCTTAGATTTACCCTGCCAATCCTGGCTGTGCTGATTTTTATCGGGGAGATGTCTGCAATTGCCACATGGCAGCGCTACAGAAAGCTTAAAGAGGAGGACCTGCGACTTCAGGAACAGCTTCAGGAGCAGGAGTTTATCAGGAAAAAAATTGAATACACTGAAAAGTACCATGAACGTATAAGGACACTTCGTCATGACATGGCAGGCAAACTCATGATCCTTAAGAGCTTTCTGGAAAAAGACAGGATAGGCGATGCGAAGGAATTCCTTGGGGAAATGGACATTGAGTTAAGCTCAGAAGCTATGCAGTATGCGACAAATAATCCGGTTACGGATGCTGTCATAAATGAGGTTGCGGCCCAGGCAGCTGGCATAAACTGTGATTTCAGAGCTGATTTTCTTTTCCCTGATGACAATGGAATCAGTGCTTTGGATATGGGGATTATTCTGAATAATCTTATTGATAACGCTTTGGATGGAGTACTGACTGTGGCAGAGGGTGATAGGTATATCAGACTTATTGGGGAACAGAAGGATAACTTTTACTTGATAAAAATAGAGAATTCGTTTGATGGAAAATTGAAGCGTGGTTCTGATAACAGCATCATCAGTACAAAGAAAATGGATTCTGATGCAGATAAGCACGGGCTTGGATTAAAGAGCGTCATGGGGATTGCAGATAAATATCTTGGAGCTGTGGATATTAATTCAGAAAACAAGGTTTTTAAGGTTAAGGTAATGTTGCAGAAGAAAAACTGACTATTCATTACATAAAAAGGTCCGTTCGTGTCAAAGCTATTTAACTGCCTCCGGTCATAGACGATACTTGAAATGGAACAGGTATTAGTCCATGAAAAGGAGGTGTTTTTATGAATTTTGGGCAAAACTATTTTGATGTCCTGACTAGCAGGATAGGCGGAGCCTCCAATATTTGGAACAGACACGGAACGTCTAATGTTAATAATCGCAGTAGGACTACAGGTACAAGAAGCACATCACGAACATCAGGCACTTTAAATAATAGCTATTTTGGATTAAGTGCCAATACCATTAAAGCTATGAATAACGCATATAATAGCACATACAATAGTGCATATATGTCTGATCAGAAGGTTGCTGATGGAGCTGTAAAAGTGGAAAGCGCCGGTAAGAAACTTGCAAACAGTGAGATTTATGAAGAAAAGAACACAGATCAGCTGCTTAAAACTGTAAAGAATTTAGTAGATGGTTACAATGATGTCAACAGTGGAGCAAGAAACACTACAAGCACCACAGTTAGAAACAGAGCCGGATCATTCGGACAAAGGCTTAGAAACAATGCATCTTTAACATCGCAAGCAGCCATCACATCAAGCAGATATTCAATGAATACGGGCATTTATGGAGCTAATGGCAGATACAATACCGGAAACTTTTTGGGTGGTTATAGTAGTTTTGGAGGATATGGTAATTCATTCTTGTCATCAATGTTTTCAAGATGGTTTTAGAACTCGAATGCGCAAATTTATGAGGTGAACAGCATATGAAGATAGCAAGTAGTGATGTTTATTCTAATTCAAATTACAGCTATCAAAAGGATTTGAGTAGTGGCGGCGCAGGGATAGGCGGATTTTTTGCCGGAATAGTAGAAAAACATGTAGAAAAGGAAAAAACTGATTATCAAGCAACAGGTAATATCAAAACAGAAGATGGAAGAGAAATAAATGTTGATGTGGACGTAAGCATGTCTCGCAAAAAGGAACATGAGACATTCATACCGATATCGTCACCACTTGATAATCTTTTTGATCCATTGATAATCAATACTGGAAGTCAGACAGCTTCTTTAAGTGATACGAAATTTAAATTTGATCTTGATGCGGACGGCAGGCAGGACGAAATATCCATGACAAAATCAGGGAGTGGATTCCTTGTTCTTGATAAGAATGGAGACGGCAAGGTAAATGACGGCACTGAACTGTTTGGAGTAAAGAGCGGTGATGGATTTAAGGATCTTGCCAATTACGACTCAGATGGTAATGGCTGGATTGATGAAAATGATGAAGTCTTTGATAAGCTCAAAGTTTGGAGTAAATCTGATGATGGAAAAGATGATCTTAGGACGCTAAAGGAATCTGGTGTTGGAGCTATCTTCCTTGGATCAGAAAACACAGAATTTACTCTTGATGGTGCTGATGGGGCTTTAGATGGGAAAGTGAGAAAGACGGGAATCTTTCTAAAGGAGGATGGGACTACAGGGACCATCCAGCACGTTGATCTAGCCATTAAAGGTCGTGAATCAGAACTTATGAGTGCTGCTGAAAAGCTGGATGAAGTCCTTGAGAAAATACGCAGTGAGAGCTCTCAAAGGAGCAGGCGAAATAACAACAATGATAAAGCAAGACGCCGGGCTCAGAGAGCAGCGAGACAGAAGAAACAGCTTGAGGATTATCAGAAAAGGCAGGATCTTAATAAAGAGCTGACAGAAAAGGCTATCGAGCATAGAAAAATTCTATATGGCACTTAAGGAGCAAAGCACTTATTCCGATAATATATAGAGAGGTTAGGATGGAACTGCCGGATATCAATGGATTGATAAATCTAATGATATTCGGCTTTTTTATGTTAAGAAGGAAGGTGAAAGTAAAGAGCAAAGCGCCGCAACTGATAATCAATTAACCACTCGGTCCTTTCAGGAGAGTGGAACAGCTCTGAACGACAGATGAGCTGTAGAAAGGAACACTTATGCCAAATACCATAACAAACGGAAACTATTATTACACGCAGAGCGCATTTGTACAGAGTGCCCACTTTTATTCAAATCAGACAATCGGAAACAGCGATTTCCAGAGTGTTATTCTTGAAAAAAATGAGGATTCACCTGAGGTTGTGGATGCCCTGGTAAAAGAAGAGCCTGCAAAGAAAGGCTATACACGAGTTATAACAGCAAATGTGTGGAACTCAGGAATGACATCAACGCAACTTGCTGATGGCAAAACAGCTTATTCATATCAGGGAGTAATGCAGAAGTTTGAGATAAGGATTGATGTGATGGGAGACAGCAGGAAATATACTGCAACCGGAACAGATGAAAACGGCAATGAGTTCTCAAAAGAGATCGATCCTTATAAAGTGAATCCTACAGATTCGGATTTTACAGAATTTGCCGCATTGTGCTCGTATATCCGTGACACTGAGGGTATTGCTGATGAAGCTATGCAGGCAGTAGATGGAGTAGCCCCTTATGATATCTTTGAGAAAAAGAATTATCTGTCAGAGCTGAATGGCTCCATAAACAACTTTCAGATGATGGGAGTAAGTACACTTGGAGCAGAGCAGCTTCTTTCTCACATAAACAGGCTGATGGAAGTTATGATGACATCAGGTGTGGGTAATGGTATTTCTCCTGAGCCGGTAGAGAATGCTACAACATTTGCAGGTGCAAAGTTTTGGGGAGATACCGGAAGTTTTGGCACATTTTCCGGGATAAGCTTTCAGGCTATAAGCTATCAGGCCGTGCGTACAGTTGGAGATAATAAAGAAACAAGTGTACAAGAACCGGCAGAAGTAAGTAATGATGAAGAGTTAAAAGAAATTGTTACACCTCTTGGTGGAATGAGTTCCATACCTGTTGGTAATATGAGCTATGTCATGACTGCATCGGAAGTTTTTAAGCCTGGATCAGATGAGCCTATTGTCAGAGTTCATGTAGGAGGCAAAGATATCGATGTAAATATAAAAGAAGTGGATCCAAAGAATGCCTCAGCTGTTGAGATGTTTGCATACTGTCAGTATGCAGATGCTCATGATACTGGTACCGGATATACTTTTGGGAGCTACAGTGTGTTAAAAGGGGTCACTGATCCACTTGGGAAATCAGAGTATGCTTCACTTGATGAGGCTATTTCCAAAAAGAGCAATTGGAACGATGCAGTTTCCGGATCTAAAGTATCCTTTACAAAAGAACAGACAGGCGAAACATTTGATGCGTCAGTCCTTCTAAAAATGCTGGAAGAGACCGCAGGCCTATTTGCTTCGCAGAGTGGCGATAAAGATCTTGGAGAGCTTACCGATGAAGAATGGGAAAAGCTCCTTGGTAATACGGATAAAGCAATAGATGAAGCCAAAGAGGCTGTTGAAGAAAAAGAACAACAGGAAGAGACCGAAGCAGAGCGGACGAAGCGCCTCATTCAGGAAAACTTGAAGAATGGTAAGATTACAAAGGCCATGGACGGATATGAGTTCATTAAGATGCAAGGTGAGTTAATCGAACGAAACATTGAGAAACTCAGGCAGAATCAGAAGACTACCCGTGAAAGACTTCTTGAACAGGATCCAAATGCTGCCAGCAAATGGTATATGTATGATGGTAGCAGTAAACGCTATTCCTTTGATGAGTTCTGTAAGTTTATGGACGCTAAGGACGCCGAGATGCGTGCCAATGCTCCAGAATGGAGAAATCCATATCTTGAGATGGCAAACTATTACTTGAACAAAAGTCCAGCTAAGAAATGTCAAGGAGTAAATTGAAAATGTTAGAAATTAGACATTACCTGCATTTTGGGTAACCTTAATAAAGCTAATTCATTTATAGCACATTGAAAATGACAAATTAGATATTAGGCAACTTTTGTA
>NZ_JAGAYD010000265.1 GCF_017940685.1 Butyrivibrio sp.
GTGGGTTAAATAGTGGAATTCAGACTGAATGGCTTATTTTCTTATCTCAGTCCGTAAAAAGATGGCCAATATCAATTGTTATTAAATTGTATTACGGACTACATAGTGTTTTTTGAGTGCACAGTCCGTAAAACGGTTTTTTTCAAGGAATTATGCCACTGGATCCGGAAGGAAAGTTACGGACTGCAGGCTCTGAAAGCGGGTTCTGGTCTGAAATTGGATTTTTTTGAGGCTTTTAGCGGGAAATAATGACCTACTGTAGAGCATTTTTCTATGCTATAGTCCGTAATCAAAAAATTTGGCATTTTTTGGACCACATGTTGCGCTCAAAAGCGTTATTCAAAAGTGGGTTTTGGCCAATCTAATACCTTCAATTGATTTCCTTATTATTGGTCCTAGCTTTTTCTGGTCTTGAAGAAAAGAATCAGGGTACTTTAATACCATCGAAAGGGTATGTGGATACTGGTATTAGATTTCTTGCGCTAATTTTTGGGGCTTAAACAAAACCACAACGTGAAATTCATACCCGTCAGCGATGTAAGAGTCGTGGGTATTAGATTTGTTAAAATATCAGGCGATATTTTCGCAAAACCATAATACCTGCAGAAGATAAAGTTGACAATGGTATTATATTGACTCTGTGACGCTGGTCACAGCACGATATATCGCGATGCAGAAGACACTGTGCATCCATAGTGCATAAGCGCAACTAAAACGCATGTGGTAATCCAATTCACTGCCTACAACACCCTATCCATGGCCGCTTGATCACTAAAAAAGTCTGACCGGATGAATGTCAATAGCACCGTGGAATACCGCAGCAGATCGCACAGAATAAGACAAAAGAACCGTCCCCGTGTCTTGGTGCGGTCTGCGAGGATATGCCGCGAAAGGCTATTGAGATTCATCAGATCAGACTTATAATTCAAAAAGCAGCCATGGATAAGCTTATTGCTTATCAAGATCAGGCAAGGTCAGATGCGATATCGATATTTTCACCAGTAATTCCAACCCAAGCGCCGTCCTTAGCTTCGTTTGCTTCGGCGTGAGCAAGGAGCCATTTGTTTGTTGCTGTGAGCATGCGGTCTTCCTGGTTTTTAGCTTCAAATGAAGGCTTGCCTACGTTTGTACCCTTAGGAAGTCCAACAAGAACCTGGAATCCAGAATCCTTGTGAGCCTGGCAAGGTGCATAGTGAAGGGCTGTAGCGTAAACCTCGATCATTGTGCCTGCAGGGCATAGGAAAGCCTTAACCTTGCTGGAGTCGATCTTGTAGTCAACGATCTCTTCTCTCTTAGCAAGAAGGAGAATAAAGTCAGTTGAGCCAAGATTGATCTCAGATGAACGGTGATACTCAAGGCAGTTGAGCTTGGTATTGTGTCCGTTGCACCATCCAAACTGCATATCAGATCCCCCAAAGAGACTGTTTGTGATGGATGCTGCTGCATCAAGAGACTGAAGAGCTGGCTCCTCAGCAACGTAGTCTGTTCCCTCTGGAATAGGAGTCTTGTCCTTAAGTGCCTGTGCAATTGCCTTCTTTTCTTCTTCGTAACCCTCGATGATCCTGCCGTAGTTTGTGAACTCAGGATCGCTTACATTATATATCTTCATACCTGTCTCCCTTCTGAAAAGATATTTTTTCTCATAATCATGATAGAGCCTTGGCGCAGCGTCTGCCAATCATTTGTAGGCAATTTCTTTTCAAAAGTTGCTAGGTCTTTTATTCTTGCAATAAAAATACTACAATATGATTATTGATAAACATAATTGCGTGAGTAATGATTCAGGGATCTGGCTTATTTATGAGGGGATGAGACGTATGAAAGATAAGAAAACCTGGCAGATCGTTCTATTTACTGCAATATGTGTGTGCCTGAACGTGGGGGGAAGATTCTTTGCCGTATGGCTAGGGTTGCCATTATGGATGGATTCTTTTGGTACGGCACTGGCGGCCTTCTTTGGCGGACCAGTTTGCGGCGCCTTAGTTGGCGTTACAGGTAACCTGGCATATTGCGTTATCAGCCGCATGTCAGCGGCGTATTCCATTACAAGTATTGCGCTTGGAATAGTCATAGGTATAGCTGCACGTCAGCGATGGTTTGACCGGTTCTTTGGTTTTATGAGGACCGCCACACTTTGTATGCTGACGGCACTTGTTGTGTCTGTTCCAGTTAATTTCATTTTTGATAACGGTTATACCGGAAATAAATGGGGAAATGGTGTAATCGACTATCTGCTTGAGAGAAACTGGCCTATGTTTGTCTGCGCTGTACTAGGACAGCTTTCCATTGAATTTGCGGATAAACTTCTTACAGTGCTGGCGTTGTACCTGCTTGTCAGAGTAAAGCGCTGGAACAGCCACGAGAGCAGCGAAAAGAAAAAGCTCCAGGGAAATACTGCAAGGGCAGCTATCATGCTGCTTCTTACCTTTGGACTTAGCATGGCTCTTCCTGTTACTTCTGAAGCTTCAACAGGCGCAACTGACGAAAGCGAAGATTATAACGATTATGTTCAGAGCATCTACAGCAGTAACAATGGTCTTCCCTGCGGAGAAGCCAATGACATCACTCAGACCAATGACGGTGTTTTGTGGATAGGTACCTATGCGGGACTTTACCGCTACAACGGCAGAGAATTCAGATGGGTTGATAAATATGATTCTGTAAAGAACGTAAACTGCCTGTATGTAGATGAAGAGGGCCGTCTGTGGATCGGAACCAATGATAACGGTCTTTCGATTGTCATCAGGGAAAAGCTGGTAAATGTGCTGGATCAGTCAGATGGACTGCCTTCCAACTCTGTAAGGTGTATCACCAGGGCATCTGATGGATATTACTATGTTGGAACAACCAGCAGTATGCAGATCATCATGATGAACAATGGCTTAAAAGCCATCAATACCCTTAATGAAGTGAATTACACAGAAAGTATCTGTGCAGATAAAAAAGACCATGTAGCAACCATTACTTCAGATGGACAACTGTTCCTTATGAAGGGCGGCGAGATACTGGATACATTAAAGCTTCCTAGTGAGGAGGAGCTTTTTAACTGCTGTACCTTTGCTCCTACAGGAATACTGATGGTTGGTACTTCTACTGACCACATCTACAGTTATGACGTTTCTTCGGACAAGTTTAAGAAGGTTGGCGTCATGAACTGCAGCAATGTGTCTCACATTAACAATATCAGCTACATAAATGACGGAACGCTGTTCATATCATCAGACAGCGGTGTTTCCTATATAAATAAGAGCGGCTATCACAGTTTAAATACCAATGAGTTCAATAACTCAATTGACAACATGCTATGTGATTATCAGGGAAATCTGTGGTTCACATCTTCAAGACTGGGACTACTGAGGCTGGCAAAATCTCCTTTCAAGGATATCTACGGCTCTATTGGAATGGAGCGAAAGGTTGTAAATGCCATTGTGCTCTGGGAGGGCAATTACTACATCGGTACAGATAGCGGCCTTGATGTGGTTGACAGGGCATGCCACAACCAGATAGAAAATGAACTTACACAAAAGCTTGATGGCAAGCGAATCCGTTGCCTGTATGTGGACAGACAGAACCATCTGTGGGTATGTACTTACGGAAATGGACTTATGGAATACACTGCAGATGGTAAAGAGTGGGAATATAATGCCGATGCCGGTAGCTTTGGCAATAAGGCCCGTGTTGTTACAGGCCTTTCAGATGGGACCATTCTTGCGGCAGGTGACACTGGAATAAGCTACATAAAAGATCACAAGATCACCAAGACAATTGGCCTCCAGGATGGTCTTATAAACTCCATGATCCTGACTTTGACAGAAAGAAAAGACGGAACCATCTTAGCTGGTACAGACGGCGATGGCATTGCAGTTTTAAAGGACGGTCAGGTTGTAGACATGATAACCAGAGACGACGGCCTTAGCAGCGGCGTAATCCTTAGAACTATCAAGGATCCCAAGTCAGAGGGCGTATTTTTGGTTACCAGTAACAGCTTGTGTTATTTAGAGCCAGATCAGACCATAAGGGTTTTTGAAAAGTTCCCGTATTTCAACAACTACGACATCTGGGTAAAGGATGAGGATACTCTGTTTGTTATGTCCAGTGCCGGAATTTACGTGGTAGAGCGAGATGAGCTAGTAGCTGGAGGCGAGATCGCCTGGGAACTTCTTGATGCAAGAAGAGGTCTTGGAACATCTCTTACAGCCAATTCCTGGAACTATTACGACGAGGCCGGGGAGTTGCTTCTTCCCTGCGACACCGGCGTATACATGATAGATGTTGAAAAATACAACAGTGATGTGCGTTCTTACCGTATGCAGCTGGCATCCGTAAAGCTTGATGGCGTATTGCAGCCACCGCTTAGAAAGGGCGCTATTACTGTAGGACAGGGCATCAGCCGTGTTGAACTTGGACCTGAGATATTAAACTATACGATCCAGGAGCCAAATGTAGGCTACTTCCTTGAAGGATACGACACACAGTGGACAATTGTTCCTCAGAACAGCCTTAACAACATCATTTATGTAAATCTGCCAGCAGGAACCTACACCTTCCACCTTGCGATCTTAGACAGCGCAGGAGATAAGGTTTTGGAGGAGAGAACCTTTGAACTGGTAAAAGAAGGCGAATTTTACGAGCAGCCATATTTCTTTTTCTATATGCTGACGATCATGAGCCTTATCATATTCTGGTTTACATGGCTTGTTGTACAAAGACAGATAAATCAGCAGCAGATCAAGATCAATATGGCCAACGAAACAGTCATGGCTATAGCGAACGCCGTCGATGCCAAGGACGTACGTACTCACCAGCATTCTCTTAGAGTTGCTGAGTATTCGGTGCTGATCGCTCAGGAAATGCACATCTTTAAATGGTGGGAAAAAGACAGGATGCTCTCCAACCTTAAAAAGGCGGCACAGATGCATGATATCGGTAAGATCGCCGTTCCTGACAGTGTTCTTAATAAGGTTGGCCGTCTTACGGATGACGAGTATGCCAAGATGAAATCTCATGTTGTAAAGGGTGCTGAGATCCTTAAGGACTTTACCCTTGTTGAACACGTAGAGGAAGGAACCAGATATCACCACGAAAGATATGACGGAAAAGGCTATCCTGACGGACTTAAGGGAGAAGAGATCCCGCTGTTTGGCAGGATCATCGGTGTGGCAGATGCCTTTGATGCCATGACTTCAAACCGTGTATATCGAAACCATATGGATACCGCCTATGTTATGACGGAGATGCTAAGGGGACGAGGAACTCAGTTTGATCCTGCCGCTCTGGATGCATTCTTCAGGCTCCTTGATAAAAAAGTTATCGATCTGGATGCAATCTATGCTCAGAAGAGAGCTGAGATCCAGCAGGCCGGCGAAGAGCAGTCAGAAGAGCTAAAGCGCCGTGTTGAGGAGGATAAAAAGATCCAGGAAGCGGAGATGAAAAACGAATCCAAGGATTCTTCTTCAGAGACTAAGGAAGAGAAAGGAGCAGAGGTATGAAACGAGTATACATAGCAACTTTCCTGACCTGTTTGAGTTTGCTGGCCATCTTTTTAGGATGCTTTAAGTTCTTTAATATCACTGGTAAAAGAGACCACCTGACAATTGGATTTATCTACGATAACGACGAGAGTACACCATATACTTACAACTTTTCACTGGCCAAGGACGCCCTTGAAAAAGAGTATGGGGAGAAGATAACTATTTTGACCAGCAGCAATGTCCTTGATGAGGAGATGGAAGAACCTTTAAGGGAACTGGCAGATCAGGGCTGCGATATCATATTCTTTAACGGCTACAGCGAGCTTGTAGTCAAGCTTGCTCCGGAGTATCCAAATATCCAGTTCTGCCAGACATCTTACATGGATATGTATGGGAAGACGGTTCCGGAAAACTACCACACCTTTAAGGGTGAAGCTTATCAGGGCCGTTATGTAAGCGGAATCGCTGCAGGCATGAAGATAAAACAGATGATAGATGAGGGAATAATATCTGCAGATCAGGCTCTGGTGGGCTTTGTGGCAGCGTTCCCAACATCTGAGGTCATCTCAGGATACACAGCGTTTATTCTGGGAGTAAGATCCATTGTGCCAGAGGCCACAATGAAGGTTAGCTATACCAATACATGGAGTAGTTACGCCCAGGAAAAGAAAGCGGCTCAAAAGCTCGTTGAAGAGGGGTGCGTGATCATATCACAGCACACCGATACCATTGGCCCCGCAATAACCTGCGAAGAGGAGACCACTGAGGAAAGGCCACTGTACTTTGTAGGCTATAATCAGAGTATGTCTGAAGTTGCACCTGCAACAAGTCTTATTACTTCAAGGATATGCTGGGAGCCATATATACTTGGAGCTGTGGACGCTGTCTTTTCAAACAAAACTATAGAGTCCAGGATTTCAGGCAATATTCATGGTACTGATGTCTGTGCCGGCTATGAGCAGGGCTGGGTAGAAGTGGAAGAGCTAAACCATCAGGTTGCTGCTCCTGGAACACAGGAGGCCATGGATAAGGCCGTTGAGCAGTTCAAACGAGGCAACGTTGATTTTGTTTATAAGGGAAATCTTGTTGGCGTTAATCCTGAGGATCCTAGTGATACCTATGACTTAAGTCAGGGATATATAGAAAACGAGAATACATCATATCCTCTGTTCCATTACATTCTTACAGATGTGGTTACAGTGGAGAAATAAGCCCTGTAATTTGCAAAATATGCCAAGTCGCAATAAAATACCTACAATACTACCTGTTGTAGGTATTTTTTGTGCAGGTAGTAAATTTTGTGTGTGGAGCGATGTTTTTAGATGAAAAATAGTACCAAAGGCGCCCTTATTGTCACAGGAATGGCGCTTGTTATGACAGCATCACTGGTGGGTGGATATAAGTTCATAACCCACGTAAGTCCTAAGGTTAAGACAGAGTTTGATAACTATACAAATCCTATAACACAGCAGCTTATCAAGGACTTTGAAATTCCAGAGAAAGAGAAGGAAGAGCCAAAGGAAGAACCTTCCGAATTCTCATATACCGGATCTGTGAAAAGAACTTACGATAGCCCGGTAATCTACCAGAAAGGTGGATATATCTTTAATTCTGATGGGAAAATGCTCACAGATTTCAGAGGCGAAAAGGGAAATGATGTAAGGCTTACAAAAAGCATTGATGGATCCAGGGCTGTTCTTGTAGAAGATGATAAGTGCGTGTATATTGACGCAGACCTCAATACTACAGAGATCTCTAACACCTGTAGGCTCGCTGGAATGAGCTTTGACGGAAAGTATTTCTTTCACCTGGATCAGGAAGGCAGTGGTCAGGCTGTTTATATCCGTGACATCGATAAAGGCGATGACTATTTGATAGCTAAGACTCCGGCCACTTTTAGAAGTGTCTGCATTTCTCCTGACGGAAGGACTTTAGTTTACTCCTTTTACAGCGATAAAACCACGATCTTTGTCCAGGGGATTGATATTCCGGAAACGAAATATGAAACCGATGACTGCAACAGCATCATAACTGTATCCAACGATGGCGAGACTATTTTTTACAGTTCTTATGACAAAGATACTGAATACCACTGCATTCATCAGGGCAAGATCACTGATCTTGGAACCAAGAATTACAGGCATGACTATTTAGACAGGGAATGCAAGCAGATCCTGTATCAGGACAAAAAAGGCAGCGTCAAGTACTATAGGGCAGGAGATAAAAAGCCTGTTACACTGCTTAAAGAGGATGAAGCCAGGATCAAACTTGGATGTGTGGCAGCTCAGCAACAGGATATCTACATGGAAGATTATGTCCTTGATACGGACAGTTTTGCTGATGCTGTGATGATCGAGGCTGATTATAAATGTTATGCACTTTCCGGCAATACACCGGAAGTAGTGGAAATGAGCAAAGGCCTAAGTAAGATTTACTCTTATGAAACCTGTGTAACTCCTGAAGGTCCAGCCTGTATCTGTAAAATTGATGGAGAATATGTAAAGCTTGTTTATGACGGCAAGGATATAAACAGAACGCCGGTCTATGAGTGTGAGAGAACAACGACTGATATTACCTGCAATGACGATCTTACAAAAGTCTGGGTAAGAGACGGCAATAATATTTACTATGTTGAAGAGGGTAAAGAGCCGGTTCTGGTATTTGAGCTTGAAGGTGGTGCAGCTTACACCACATATGACCTTGACTGGGATCCTTCTACCGACAGATGTTGCTTTGTGGTTAGCTCAGTTCTGTACAGTGTGGGAACAACTGCGGACAGCAGAGTTGAGATGAATAACTGCAAGTTCTTTTCATCATATTCAACAAATGAATGTAAGATCCTCACCGTTTATGGTACTGATGGCAATACTTATATTGTGGTAGGCGGACAGGCTTATAAATTACGCTGAGGTGCGACATGAAGATATATATAGATTTTGACGATTGCCTTTGTGAGACAGCAAGGTCTTTTTGCGAGATCGGAAAACGTCTCTACGGCAAGGATGTTCCCTATGAGAGCATCCGTAGCTTTAACCTGCAGGAGTCCTTTGATCTTACAGATGAGCAGTACGAGGAGTTCATGCATGAGGGACACAAACCTGAGGTGATCCTTGGATATGAGGAGACTCCGGGAGCCTCAAGGGTCATAAATGAATGGATCGATCAGGGAAAAGAGGTATTCATAATCACAGGTCGGCCCTACTCGACCTATGAAACCTCCAGGAAATGGCTTGATGATCATGGCCTTTCCAGGGTACAGCTTTTCTTTTTAAATAAATATGGACGAGATTTTTTCTATAAGGACAGCACTTATAACCTTGAACTTGAGGACTACTACAAGATGAAGTTTGATGTGGCTATAGAGGATTCGCCCATGGCATTTAAATTCTTTGACCATCTGCCAGATTTAAAGGTCATGCTCTTTAACAGACCATGGAACGAAGACTGCAAGCTGCCAGGAGATAACTATCACCGGAGCCCTGACTGGGACTGGATCCGGGAGCAGGTCGGATAAAAACATCAAGGAGAGCCAATATGAGATCAGAAGAAGATATCAGAAAAAAGCTTAATGATGAGATCGACGCATACCTTACATGTTCAAAATTCACCGTGGAAGAGCATGCGCACAACATCACTATGCTGGCTTGGGTTCTGGACATTGAGGACGGAGCCTTAAGCGAGATGATAGTGCAATCTGAGGTTTCATTTGGAGGAGAACCGCTTGGATTACAAGACAACCAGGACTACTTATAGCATAAGAGAGATCAAAAGAAAGATTGAGCCTATAGAGGACGGATGCTCTGCAAGAGAGATCATGTCTGAGAGGCTCTTTTTCTCATCCCGGGAAATCTCAAGATGCAAGCAGTTTGAGGACGGGGTAATGGTCAAAAGAGCTGATGATGTGGCCTACAGTCCCATATGGCTAAAGGATATCTTAAGGGCCGGAGATACACTAAAGATCAAGATCTACGAAGATATGGACAACAGCGGGGATGTGATCCCTTCTGACGAAGAAATAGATATTGTTTACGAGGACGAGGACCTGGTGCTGGTAAATAAGCCGGGAGATAAGGTGGTCCACCCATCCTACGCCCACCACCTGGACTCTTTGTCCAACGCCCTTGCCGGGTACTACAAGAAAACCGGGCAAAGGCACATAGTAAGAACCATTGGAAGGCTTGACAGGGAGACTTCGGGACTTCTTATATTTGCAAAGAACAGGCATGCAGCAGCTCTTTTGTCTGACCAGAAGGACAATATGTCGCGGCGAAAAGAGTACCTGGCCCTTGTAGACGGAATCCCTGATAAAAAGCAGGGAACCATAGATGCCCCTATAGGACAGGAAGAAGGAGTTCGGATGATCCGAAAGGTCATGCCAGAGGGGAAGGAAGCCATAACCCACTATCAGGTGGAAAAAGAGTTTGATGGTTACAGCCTTGTAAGGCTCCATCTGGACACCGGAAGGACCCATCAGATAAGGGTTCACATGTCATATATTGGGCATCCGCTGCTTGGGGATAACCTGTACGGAAAAGAGATAAAGGACAGCCATGGGATGACAAGAGCTGCCCTTCACGCTGCCCATCTTGAGTTTATTCAGCCAATAACGGGTAAAGAGCTTAAGTTTGATGCGGATTTTCCTGAAGATATGAAGAGACTTGTTAACTGAATCAGTGCTGGCAAAGGAGGAGAACTATGCCAATAGTAGGAGCTTTTATGGTGCCACACCCGCCCATTATGCTTCCAGAGGTGGGAAGAGGCGAAGAGAAACAGATTGAAGCTACAACCAGGGCCTATAGGCAGGTGGCAGACGAGATTGCGGCGTTAAAGCCAGAGACCATCATCATCTCAAGCCCCCACAGCATCATGTACGCTGACTATTTCCATATTTCTCCAGGGAAATTTGCACATGGTGACATGGGGCGTTTCAGGGCGCCGCAGGTTCGTTTTGACGTGGAGTACGACACGGACCTTGTGGAAGAGATTTGCGCCATTTCAGACTCTTATGGCCAGGAAAATGACGACATAAAGAGCATGGAGATACAGGGGTTTCCTGCAGGGACCATGGGAGAGAGAGACCCTGAGCTGGACCACGGAACCCTTATCCCGCTCTACTACATAAAAGAAAAGTATGACAACTTCAAGATAGTCAGGATCGGGATTTCAGGGCTGTCCCTTCCAATGCACTACGAGATGGGGCAGATCATCCAACAGGCTGTAGAGAAAACCGGCATAAGGGCTGTGTACGTGGCCAGCGGCGACCTTTCCCACAAGATGAAGGAGGATGGTCCTTACGGCTTTGCCAAGGAGGGACCTGAGTACGATAAGAGGATAATGCAGGTTTGCGGAAGCGGAGAGTTTGACAGGCTCCTTGACTTCGATGAAGTATTCTGCGAAAAAGCAGCTGAGTGTGGTCACAGGTCTTTTGTCATGATGGCAGGAGCCCTGGATGGAATAGCGGTTTCGGCAAAAGAGCTCTCCCATGAGGCTACCTTTGGAGTTGGCTACGGTATCTGCACCTTTGAGGTGAAGGGCGAGGATGAGACCAGGCATTTCCTTGAAAAGTGGAGAGAAGATAAAAAGAAGGCCCTTGATGAAAGGCGAAAGGACGAAGACCTTTACGTAAGGCTTGCCAGGTACTCTCTTGAGAGCTACATAACCCTAGGAAAGAGGATAGGTAGAAAAGATATTCAGACAGAGGAATGGAAGGACCTGGACCCGGAGATGTATGAAAGGCGGGCGGGAACTTTTGTGTCCATTCATAAAGACGGGGCGCTAAGGGGCTGCATTGGCACTATTTTGCCAACATGTTCCTGTATTGCTGATGAGATAATGCAAAATGCCATCAGCGCCGGCACCAATGACCCGAGATTTCCAATGATAAAAGAGGACGAGCTTCCATACCTTGAAATGAGTGTTGACGTCCTTGACGAGCCGGAGCCCATAGACGGGCCTGATCAGCTGGACGTTAAGAGATACGGCGTAATTGTGACACACGGAAGGAAAAGGGGGCTGCTTCTTCCAAACCTTGACGGTGTTGACAGCATTAAGCAGCAGATAGACATCGCCCGCCAGAAGGCCGGGATTAGTGAAGACGAAGAGTATTCCCTTGAGCGCTTTGAGGTAATAAGGCATATCTAAGGATTTCCGGGAGGATAATGTATGCCAAAGTGTAATGTCTGCCATAACGGATGTTATTTAAAAGAGGGAGATATAGGGCTGTGTATGGCAAGGATCTGCCGCGATGGGAAGGTGGTTGCAAAAAACTATGGCCAGATCACATCCATTGCCCTTGATCCCATAGAGAAGAAACCTCTAAATCTCTTTTACCCTGGTTCAATGGTGGTATCAGTGGGAAGCTATGGCTGTAATCTAAGGTGCCCATTCTGCCAGAACCATGAGATCTCCTACGATTTTGATAGGGAGTATCCTTATGGCTTTAGGGAGATTTCCCCGGTGGAGCTTGCTGGTATAGCGCTGCAATATAAGGATGAGGGCAATATTGGAGTTGCTTTTACCTATAATGAGCCTCTTGTTGGCTATGAGTATGTGGTTGATGCGGCCATAGAAGTCCACAAGCGGGGAATGAAGACGGTTTTGGTGTCAAACGGAAATGTCTCCAGGGAGGTGGCAGAGGAGGTAATTCCACATATAGACGCCATGAACATAGATCTTAAGGGCTTTACAGACGCCTACTATAGGGATGTTCTTAAGGGCGACCGGGAGATGGTCATGGATTTTATTGAAATGGCTGCAGGGAAGTCACATGTTGAAGTTACAACCTTGGTGGTTCCAGGTTATAACGATACGGAAGTCGAGATAAAAGAGCTGTCAAAGTGGCTTTCATCCCTTGATGGCGGAAGAGGGAAAGAGAGCATAGCGCTGCACCTTAGCAGGTATTTTCCAAGGTTTAAGATGGACGTTCCAGCTACGGATGTTGGGCTTATTTATCATCTAAGGGACGTGGCGGGAAAAGAACTTGATCATGTATTTACAGGAAACTGCTGAAACTTAAGGGATTTTAGATTATACAGGAGGTAGATCACGCATTATGGGAAAAAGAATCTTAAACAGCTTTGCCAGCGATTTTGAGAAGATGGGAAAAACAGAGCTTTTAAATGCCATGGCTGAAAGTGAGGGCAGAACCCTTATTACAGAGTGCATAGGAATGTTCACACCTCAGTGCGAGGATGTATCAAATGCTGAGCTCTGCGCAGCTTTTGGCTCTGACTTTATTCTGTGCAATATCTTTGATGTGTGGAATCCTGATGTAAAGGGACTTCCCGAGCACGCTCCGGAAGATACAGTGCGCCTTATTAAGAGCCTTACAGGCCTTCCTCTTGCTATAAACCTAGAGCCGGGCAAGATCGTTCCTGGATCAGACAACCCATGGGCTCTTTCAAAGGGCCGTGTTGCCAACGCTGAAAACGCAGTGAGGGCAAGGGACATGGGCGTTAACATGATCCTTATTACTGGTAACCCTGGAATAGGTGTCACTAACGAGGGTGTTTTGCAGGCCATCAGGGAAATAAAAGAAGCTGTAGGAGACGATGTCATCATCGCATCAGGTAAGATGCACGCTGCGGGCGTAATAAGTGAAGGGGCTGACGGGATACTTACAATGCAGGATATAGACTCTTTTGCGGAAGCTGGTGCAGATATCATTCTGCTCCCAGCACCAGGTACAGTTCCCGGAATTACCGTGGAATGGGCAAGAGAGAGGGTAAGTTATATTCACAAAAAGGGAAAGCTTTCCATGACGGCAATTGGAACAAGCCAGGAGGGTACAGACGAGGAGACTATCAAGCAGATAGCCCTTATGTGCAAGCAGACGGGAACTGATATCCATCATATAGGAGACAGTGGTCATCCAGGTATTGCAGCGCCAAGGAACATCATGTCCTACAGTATAGCGATCCGCGGTATCAGACACACCTACCACAGGATGGCAGCCAGTGCCAGAAGGTGATAGGTCTTAGGACCTTGCCAGAGCCTCTTTTTCCTTGTGAGTCAGCTGCTTTAGGTGCCACTCACGGCTCATGGCTTCCTCTTTGGTATCAAATTCCTCAAAATAAACAAGCGCAACCGGGAGACGGGCACGAGTGTACTTGGCGCCTTTACCCTGGTTGTGCTTTTCTATACGTTTTTCCAGGTTATTGGTATAACCGCAGTAGTAGCTGCCATCTGCGCACTTAAGAATGTAAGCATAATGTTTCATGGCTATATTATACACCCCTCTAGTTGCTGCGGCTCTGGGAAAACAGCCAGCCCAAGAAAGAATCATCAGTCATTACCACAAAATCTGACTGGTGGTACCCCACAAGAGCGCCTGCTGACAGCATCTCCTGATCGGTAAACTCGGTGAGAGTTACGTCTTTTGCCCCGGCGTTTTTTAAGGTGAAGACCGCAGACCTGCTCACATCTACAGGGATCACGTTGTCATTAGTTGCGTGGGCAAACCAGATGGGAATGTCCTTTATCAGCGAAAGCTTTGTGGTGGAATCCTTGGAGTAGGTAAGGGCAGGACACATGGGGATCGCAGCTGCCACAAACTCCGGGTAATATTCCAGAAACTCTACGGTAGCAAGACCTCCAAAGGAGTTACCGATCACGTAGACTCTGTCTGGGTCAACCTGTTTATTTGTGATAAGGCCTTCTGTTATCTCTTTTACGGCCTTATAAAGGCTCTCTCTGTTTGACTGGACCAGATATACGTTGTTTTCTACTGAAGGCTCTAAAACGTAGCAGGGCCTTACAGACTGGGCATCTGCGCCGGTAAGTGTGGAGTATATCTTTGTATCGTCGATGTTCTCCCCTTCGCCGAAGCCATGGAACACTATCACAATTGGCATATTTTGCCCGTTTTCGGGGGTAAACAGATGGTAGTCAAAAGAAATATCACCATCAGCCCTAAGAGTCTCAGAACCGGAAAATATTGTGTTTTTGCCATATGCTGCACCGCACCCTGTAAGCATCAGGACCATGGCGGCTACAAGCAATCTTAGTATTAGTCTTTTTTCCATAAGAAAATATTACTATAATATGTTTAACAAAACCATTCTTAGCAGGGGGATGCATATGATTGACTTAAAAAAGCCAGCAAACATCATATATCTGTCGGTTATTGCCATAGCGCTTATCGCAAGCCTTGTGCTGATCATAGGCTATAAAGCTGATAAAAAGGAGGCTGCAAGGCAGGATGCTACAATAGTTTCTGAAGAGCCAGGGCAAAAGGAGCCCAAGGTTCTTGTGACCGTAAATGTAGAGACCATCGAGGACGGCCTTAAGAACATGGGAACTCTCATCACTCAGGAGTACTATTTTACCCAGGTTGAGACCTACACCAAGGAGATGAAGGTTTTAAACATCATCCCATCCTCATCGGGCTTTACCTACAGCTACGACGGAACGGTCACAGCAGGGATAGACTTTGAAGGAATAACCATGGAAAAGGACGATGAAACCAAGACTATCACCGTTACAGTTCCTGCCTCTGAGATACAGTCTGTAAATGTGGATACCAGCACCTTTAAGGTATATTCCGAGAAGGATTCCCTCTGGAATCCCATGAAGATTACAGATTACAATGTATCTTTGTCAGAGTTTGAAAATGCTGCAAAAGAGAAGGCTCTAAAGAGCGGAATATTGCAAAAATCCGATGAGCAGGCTAAAACCCTTATCTCTAACTTTATAGGGAACTTCCCTTCAGCTTCAGGTTATACAATAGTCTTTGCAGAAAAAGGAGAAATGCCGTGAATCTTAAAAAAGTGACCATAATAGCAGTATTTCTGCTTATAGCTGTAATCTCTTTTACCAAAATATCACCCTGGGCTTCGGACCCGGAAAGCCACAATTATTCGATCGTGAAGACGGATGATAAAATATCAACCGTTATGGCGCTATCTGGCGGTGCTGCTGCAACTTCAGCCACGTTATCTCTCCTTCCGGGAGACTTTGGAACGCCTATAGCAGAGCAGATGGCGGAGCTTGCCAAGTACTTTCTGATGATACTGAGCGCTCTTTATCTTGAGAAATTCCTTATTACCATTTCGGGATTTATCACCTTTTCTGTTCTGATACCAATTGCATGCATTTTGGTGTGCGTAGCTGTGGTGGTAAAGAGAAGGGATCTTATTGAGATCGCAGTTAAGATCGCTATTGTTGGATTTATCATCTTCCTTATAGTACCTGCAAGTGTTATGATATCTGACATGGTCTATGACACACAGGCAGAGACGGTGGAGAGTACGCTTGATCAGTACAATGAGCTGGATCTGGAAAAGGGCTCTGACTCAGGGCTCCTTAATGAGATAACCACCATAACCACGGATACGGTGGACAGAGTTTCATCGTTCCTGCAGGGACTTTTGGAATCCCTGGCGGTCATGATAGTGACAGCCTGTGCAATTCCCATCATCGTCTTTGTATTTTTGATATGGCTTGTTAAGACCATATTTGGGGTTTCCCCGATAAAATAGCAGCAAGAAGCAGAGGTAACAGGGGAGTAATGTTAAAAAAGCTGATATCAAAAGAATTAAAGATATCTCCGGTTCAGATAATCCCGGCGAGTTTCTTTATCACTATAATGGTGGGAACGCTGATACTTATGCATCCTGCAGCTACGGTTACAGGGCAAAAGACAGATTTTTTAACGGCGCTTTTTACAGCAACCACTTCAATCTGCGTTACGGGACTTGTGGTGGTTGATACCTACGCTCACTGGAGCTTTTTCGGGCAGTTCGTGATCATGGTCCTTGTCCAGATAGGTGGTCTTGGCATGATCGCCATAGCTTCAGCTATCATGCTTCTTGCAAGAAGGAAGTTTTCCCTGACAGACAGGATCCTCCTTCGGGATGCATTTAACCTAAATACAAGCAATCAGCTCCTTACGTTCCTGGTGGATGTGTTTAAGGGAACATTTCTAGTGGAGGCCATAGGAGCTATACTGTACGCCTTTGTTTTCGTGCCGCAGTTTGGCGTAAGGCATGGTCTCTGGTGCGCAGTATTTAACTCCGTATCGGCCTTTTGTAACGCTGGAATGGACGTTATTGGGCCAAACAGCATGGGCAATTACAGAAGTGACCCGATCGTCATGACAGTTACAATGCTTCTTATCGTTATGGGAGGTATTGGTTTTGTTGTCTGGTTTGACATGATGAGCCGGGTTAAAGAGGGCGTATCAAAGAGGTTTTCGCCAGTACTGATCGTAAAGAGACTTTCTGAGCACACCAAGCTTGTTCTTGGTTTTACCTTTGTGCTCATCACTTTTGGAACAATAGCTTTTTTGGCTCTGGAATATAACAATCCAGGAACCATAGGATCCATGAGTCTTGGGGGCAAGCTGGTCAACAGCCTGTTTCAGTCTGTCACCTTGAGAACTGCCGGGTTTACCACGTTTCCGCAGGAAAACTTATCCAAGGCTTCCTGCATGGTTGCCTATGTGTTTATGTTTATAGGCGGCTCACCAATAGGAACAGCTGGCGGAATCAAGACTACGACCTTTTTCCTGCTACTTATGAATGTCAGGTCGTATCTTAAAAATCAGGATGACAACATGGTCTTTCATCACAGGGTTTCAGAGGAATCCATGAGAAAAGCATCAGCCATATTCTTTGTGAGCCTGTTGGCAGTAATGGCCCTGACTACCATTCTGTGCGTAGTGAATCCCGTTCCTTTGGAGGATGCGCTTTATGAGGTTGTAAGTGCCTGCGGAACTGTGGGACTATCTAGAGGCCTTACGTCATCTCTTTTACCAGCCGGAAGGCTCACCATCATCATAGCCATGTACCTTGGAAGAATAGGGCCTATTTCACTGGTAGCTCTTTTCTCCAAAAACAATGAAGATGCAAATAAGATCAAGTATTCCGAGGGTAATTTCTACGTCGGATAAAGGGGATAAAATGAAAAGTTCAAAGAAATCAGTTGCCATATTAGGGCTTGGAAAGTACGGCTGCAGTCTGGCCGAAAATCTGTATAATCTAGGGGAGGATGTGCTGGTAGCGGACATCGACGAGAGAGTCATAAGGGACATGGCGCCCAAGGTTACCAGTGCTGTGTGCGCAGATCTTACTAACGAGGATGAGATCGTAGCTCTCGGCCTTCAGAATATGGATATAGTCATCATCTGTATGGGAGGCAATGTGGCAGCCAGCATCATGTCAGTGACCATCGCCAAGGAGCAGGGGGTTCCCAAGGTTATTGCCAAGGCCTCTTCTCCAAGAATGAAAAATATTCTCAAAAGAGTTGGTGCTGACAAGATAATCGATCCTGAGCTGGAGGGTGGAATCCGCTCAGCAAGGATCCTGGCATCACAGCATATCCATGATTACTTTGAGATTGACGATAATCTGTGCATGGTTGAGCTCTTTCCCAAGAAGGCCTGGGTTGGCCATAATCTCATAGAGCTTGATCTTAGAAAAAAATATGACCTCAACGTGGCTGCCGTCAAGGTCGAGGACCACGATTGGGGATATGTAGATCCAAACCGTAGGCTTGAGGAGACAGATCTTTTGATGGTTCTTCTTGAGAAAAAAGATATCAACAAGTGGAGATAAAAATGCAGGATGCATTCAATAGAAGCGGCTATGGACCAGCGTTATTTTGTTTACAGTCTAGGCGGAACCACAAAAGTGGTTTCGCTTTTTTGATAAACCCCGTATAATAAAAAAATGAATATTTATACGTTGGGGGAATATATGAAGCAGACATCTATTGAAGAGATCAGTAAGATCGCATCAGAGGGCAGTTACAGGCTCATTCCGGTTATCAGGCAGATTCTGTCGGATGTGGCAACTCCTGTGCAGGTTATGAGAAAGCTCCTTAATGTGAGTAGCCATTGCTTTCTTTTGGAGAGTGTGGAGGATTCAAGGCAGTGGGGCAGATATTCGTTTCTTGGGTATAACCCTACTATGCAGATATCAAGCAGGGGAAAAGAGACTACAGTTACCCTGGAAGATGGCAGCCAGCAGGTAATGAAGCTTGATAATCCAGGCACATATATAAGAGAGCTCATTGAGAAAAACAAAGCTCCAAAGCTTAAGAATTCGCCTACTTTTACAGGCGGTCTTGTAGGCTATTTTTCTTATGAATACATGCAGTATGCTGAGCCGTCCCTGCATTTTTATTCGTCTAATAAGTATGACTTTTCAGACATGGACCTTATGCTGTTTGAAAATCTCATCTGCTTTGACAATCTTAAGCAGAAGATCCTTTTGATCTCTAATTTAAGAGTTCCTGAGGTGCCTTTAGATGCGGCACTTAAGGATGCATATAACACTGCAAACGCAAAGCTTGATGAGATGGAGAACCTTATCCTTTGCGGCGAGATGAAAAACGTGGAAAAAGGTCATCTTCTTGGGGATATCAAGCCAGTTTTTTCCAAAGAGGAGTACTGCAATAAAGTTGAGAAGGTTAAGGACCACATCTATGAGGGCGATATCTTCCAGATGGTATTGTCAAACCCCATGGAGGCTGACTTTGAAGGAAGCCTGTTTGATACCTACAGGATCCTTCGGACCACCAATCCATCGCCATATATGTTCTATTTTTCCGGAGATACAGAGATCGCAGGGGCTTCACCAGAGACCCTTGTTAAGGTTGAAGATGGCGTGATAAGGACGTTTCCTCTTGCCGGAACAAGGCCAAGGGGAGCCACACTTGAAGAGGATCTGGCTCTTGAAAAAGAGCTTCTTGCAGACGAAAAGGAAAGAGCAGAGCACAACATGCTGGTAGATCTTGGAAGAAATGACCTTGGAAAGCTCTGTGAATTTGGCAGTGTTGAAGTTGAAAAGTACATGTCTATTGAGAGATACTCTCATGTCATGCATATTGGATCTTCGGTAAAAGGTAAGCTGGACTCAAAATATAGCGCTATTGATGCAATTGACGCTGTCCTCCCTGCCGGAACACTGTCAGGAGCACCCAAGATAAGAGCCTGCGAGCTCATCGATGAGCTTGAAGGAATGAAGAGAGGTATTTACGGCGGAGCTATAGGATACGTTGATTTTACCGGGAACCTGGACACCTGCATTGCCATCAGGCTTGCATATAAAAAGAATGGAAAGGTCTTTGTCAGAAGCGGAGCGGGGCTTGTGGCTGATTCTGTTCCGGAGAATGAGTTTACAGAGTGCGTAAATAAGGCAAAGGCAGTGGTAAATGCCATTAAGGAGGCCTGCGATGGTACTGATAATTGATAATTACGACAGCTTTACATATAACCTTTTTCAAATGATAGGTGCCACCACGCCAGATATGAAGGTTGTAAGAAACGATGCAGTATCTATCCAGGATATAAGAGAAATGGCACCTTCAGCCATAGTTCTTTCTCCCGGACCTGGCAAGCCTTCCGACGCAGGAATCTGTGAAGCGGTGGTAAAAGAGCTTGGGGGAGAAATTCCGATCCTTGGCGTATGCCTTGGGCATCAGGCAATCTGCGAGGCCTTTGGAGGAACTGTTTCCTACGCAAAAAAGCTCATGCATGGCAAGCAGTCTGTTGCAAAGGTAGATAATGATTCTGAGCTGTTTTATGGTCTTTCTGACACCACTAAGGTTGCAAGATACCATTCTTTGGCCCTTAAAGAAGAAACCCTTCCTAAATGCCTTAAAGTGACAGCAACAGCAGACGATGGTGAGATTATGGCGGTGCAGCATAAAGACTATCCCATATTTGGACTTCAGTTCCACCCAGAGTCAATAATGACTCCAGATGGAGCAGTGATGCTTCAGAATTTTTTAAATATCAGGTAAGGATTACTGAGAAATGGCCATGTCAGATGGATGTCTTTTCACATAAATAACTAGCGTTATTATAAAGATCATGTCGATGACCAGCACGATAGCTATGCTTGCAATACCTGTGGCAATGCCAAGTTTTTCTGCGATGATGCCCACAATGGCAGGCATTATTATGGATCCAAGGCTTGCGGTTGTAAGGATAAAGCTCCAGGCAAGGCTGTACTTTTTGATAAGATCACCTGCAAAGGATACTGTGGTGGCGTAGATGCCAGCCATTGAAAAGCCAAAACCCATGATGCCAATGACGATAGGCACCGTGCTTTTTGCTGAAATAAGGACAAGGAAGAAGACCACTATTCCGATACCCATGACAGGAAGAAGGTTTTCTTTTTTTACCTTAGTGGACACAAAGGCTGTAAGAAGCCTTCCGCACAGGATCATGACCCACAGTATGCTGGCGGTAGTCTGTGCCAGGTTTGGAGGAAGGAGCCCAGTGTCCTTAAAGTAGGTGATCATCCATCCAATTACGCCCTGCTCAGCGCAGAGATAAAAGAAAAGTGTGCCTATGCAGATGTAGAAAAGAGGCACCTTAAAAAAGCCAAAGACGTCACTTTGAGAGTCCTTTGAAGTCGCCTTATCCTTTGAAGCAGCTTTTTTGGCGCTTTCAGGGATCAGATAGTACATGATAAGGGTGATGACACCGAGGACTACAAGAAGTCCACAGGCATAAACCCAGAAAGAATCATTATTTTTGGTGATCAGCATCAGGATCAGGGGGTATGTAAATGCGCCCACTGCAAAGGATGCATGGAGGCAGTTCAGGGCCCACGCCTGTCCGGTTGCAATCTCATTAATCTTGGTGTTACAGTAATTGCTGGAGGCACCTCTTGCAACTCCTGTTGCAAAGAAAGCAAAGGCCAGAAGGAATTTACTGTTTCCATATAGCATTAAGAGGAACGATAGCGGGAAGAACAGCTCAAATAAAAGGATGCTTTTCTTTCTGCCGATCAGCATTGACAATGCTCCTGAGAAAAAGCTGGAAAAGAGATTTCCCACTGAATGCAGGCTTACTATGAGGCCGCAGAAGGCGTAATCAAGGCCATGGGCATCCCTGAGAAACGGCAGGAGCGAGCCAATTGAAAGGGCAAGCATGCCATTGGTGAGGAATACGCCGTAGCTTAGTGCAAATTGTTTTCTTTTGATGTTGTCGTATAAAGTATTCATAGTGATGATTATATACCCAATCGGGCAAAAATAGTGAGGTGATTTGATATGCGAAAAGCTCGCACAGAAAAAGAAAATGCCATCAGGGAGAAAATGATCTCTGAGCTGTATTCAAATGAATACAATAAATTCATTGGATTTGAGGTTTTGGAACTTAGCTCCACCTACAGTAAATCCAGGATAAAAGCGGACCCAAGGCTCTATAATACCTATGGAAGCATCCACGGCGGAGCGCTTTTGTCTTTCGTTGATGCCATGGCGGGCGCCACAGGCAGCATGAGCGGATATTATGTTACGACGGTCTCTGCGAACCTCAATTTCCTGCTTCCTGCGGTAAACACTGAATATATCTACTGCGAGTGTATGAAATTAAAGACAGGAAAGCACATCCTGGTCTTTGACATAAGGGTTACAGATGATGCAGGAAATCTTCTTGATAGCGGAGAGTTTTCATTTTTTGCAAGCAAAGTGCCGGTTCTTGGGGACAGCCTGAAATTCTGATTGATTAGGAGAAAGAGATGTACAAGAATATCATGTTTGATCTGGACGGAACAGTGACAGATTCTGGCAGGGCCATAACTTCTTCAGTTGAGTATGCGCTGGCAGATTTTGGTATCACTGATCAGCCAAGAGAAAAGCTCAACACTTTTATTGGACCATCACTTTACGACTCATTTGAGAGGGAGTATGGCTTTAAGGGCGAGGACTGCGACAAGGCAGTTGCTCTTTACAGATATATATATGAAAAAGAGCGCATGTATGATGTGGATATATACGAGGGCATTCCAGAGCTGCTTGAGAAGCTGCAAAACGGCGGCTTTAAGGTGTTTCTGATAACCAGTAAGCCCCTTAAGTTTTCTGTGCAGATCCTTGAAAAGATCGGGCTATCAAAGTTTTTTGACCACATGATAGGTCCTGACCTTACAGACCACAGCTCAGATAAAAAGCGCCTCATCGAAAAGGCCATAAGAGAGCAGGGCCTTGAAAAGAGTGAATGCATCATGATAGGTGATACCCAGTACGACATAGATGGCGCAGTTGCTGCAGGCGTAGACAGCATTGCGGTGACCTACGGATATGGCAATGTGGAGGCTATGAAGGCGGCAGGAGCAACTTTTTTTGCAGATTCTGCGAGGGACATAGGGAAGATACTTGGCGTATGCTCAGATATGGTAGATGAGATCAGAAGGACGTTTAAAGCAAATGATGACATCAGGGATGCGGGCCTTACAACCCCTGATGATATAGAGCGTTTTGATGACATAGTATATGGCGAGAACGAAAAATGGCAGGTCCTCGATGTATATCGCCCTAGAAATACGAAGGGCAAGCTTCCTGTCATTATCAGTGTTCACGGCGGAGCCTGGGTTTATGGCGACAAGGAAAGATATCAGTATTACTGCATGTCACTGGCTCAGAGGGGATTTGCTGTTGTTAATTTCACCTACAGACTGGCGCCTGAATTCAAATACCCTGCGCCTTTAGTGGATACTAATCTGGTGGCGAGATTTGTGGCAGAAAACAGTGAAAAATACGGATTTGACCTTGGAAATGTATTTGCAGTAGGCGACTCTGCAGGAGCGCATATTTTGGGACTCTATGCCTGCATGCTTACAAACACTAGTTACGCCCAAAAGTTTGATATAAAGCTTCCGGAAGGCTTTTTCTTTAAGGCAATAGCGCTGAACTGCGGCGTATACAGGATTGATAAGAAAAACGGAAGGGAACAGGATCTTGACCTTATGAAGTTGTTCCTTCTTGGAGGGGCTACAGAGGATGAGCTTAAGGATATTTCTGTAGCGGAGCACATCACGAAAGAATTTCCGCCAGTATTTGTCATGACTGCAGATGGAGATTTTCTTAAGGATCAGCCAGGAAATATTGTTGGAAAGCTCCTTGATGAAAACATACTATTTAACCTCAGGTACTATATGGCTCCAGAAATGCAGTTGGGACATGTTTTCCATTTGAATTTAAAGCTCTCTGAAGCTACAAAGTGTAACGACGAGGAATGCGCTTTTTTCAAGGGATTTATTAACTGAATCTACAGGTGAAATGTATGGAATACTTTGTAAACATGAATGGGATAGATGTATGTGCCCATTATAGTGATGAGACTATAAATGAGATCTTTCTGCCGCTGCTTGGCAGGTTATCTGCTATGCAGAAAGAGAAAAATCGCAGAATTTTGGTTATGCTGGCTGCGCCTCCCGGCGCAGGAAAAAGTACTCTGGCCAGTTTCCTTCAGAAACTGTCAGAGGAAAATGATAAGCTTACTGACATCCAGGCCATTGGTATGGATGGATTTCACAGGCGCCAGGAGTATCTTACAAGCCACAAGACTGTAAGAGACGGACAGGAAGTTCGTATGGTCGATATAAAGGGCGCGCCCATTACCTTTGACCTTGACCTTTTTAAAGAGCGTATAAAGAGGGTCCTTAACGAGAAAAAAGTCTCCTGGCCCTCCTATGACAGGCATCTTCACAATCCTGTAGATGATGCCATTTTAGTAGAAAAAGATATAGTTCTTTTGGAAGGAAACTATCTCCTTCTTGATGAGGATGGTTGGCGGGAGCTTAATAAAATGGCAGATTATTCCATATTCCTCAGCGCAGATGAGGACCTGTTAAGGGACAGGCTGATCGACAGGAAGATCAAAAGCGGAAACACCAGGGAAGTAGCTGAGAAATTCGTGGATTACAGCGATATGGCCAATGTCAGACTCTGTCTTAATAAGAGTAGTAGCGCTGATCTGGTGCTTTCAATCGATAAGACAAATATAAGGATAGCTCGGTGATGAAAAAAAGGTTATTTACGCCACGGATCAGGGTTTTGTGGCTTACACTGGCGGTTTTATGCCTCCTTTATTCGGCGATGGTCTATATGGTAGGCAGCGGAACCTTTTCTTTTGTGATATGGCTCTTTGGAGCGGCATTTTTCGGTGCATGTTTCTTTTTCGCAGGAAAGGGACGGTGGATGAAGGTGCCTTCTGGCCTTAGGATTGCAGCGTATTCGCTAATTGGTGTGGCTACCGTCATATTTCTTGTATGCCAGATAGCAATACTTTCTCACTTTTTTGATAAGGGTGAAAAGAACCTTGATTACGTCATAGTTCTTGGTGCTCAGATGAGAGATAGCGGTCCCAGTGTCATTTATCGCTACAGGCTGCAAAAAGCCAAGGAGTATATGCTTGAAAACCCTGAAACAATCTGCATCACAACAGGAGGACAGGGGAGTAATGAGTCTGTAAGCGAGGGCGAAGGCGGAGCAGAGTACCTTGTATCTCTTGGCGTTCTGGATTCAAGGATCATGGTGGAGCATGAATCCATGACTACTCCAGAAAATCTGATAAATGCTCTGGATATGATAAAGCAGGAAAACGGGAGCACTGAAGATCTGAGGATCGGCATCATTACCAATGGCTTCCATGTTTTCAGGGGAGTCCGTATAGCCAAAGGGCTGACTGACGCCCATATCTGCGGGATTGCAGCTTACATGCAGCCCCAATACATCCCCAACAATATGGTCAGGGAGACCTTTGGGATAATAAGGGACTTTTTAGCAGGAGGAATAAAACTATGATTCTTTTTGTAGATGCGTGTGTACGGGATGAATCAAGGACAAAGAGGCTTGCAAACGAGGTTTTATCAAGGCTTAAGGGCGATGTAAAGACGGTAAAGCTTAAGGACGAGAAGTTTGAAGTTACGGATCAGGATTATTTAAAAAAGCGTGACGAGCTTATTGCGAAAAGAGAATTTGATAGCGAAATGTTTGCGCTGGCAAGGGATTTTAAAGAGGCTGATCAGATTGTCATAGCAGCACCGTATTGGGATCTTTCTTTTCCTGCAATGCTCAAGCAATACATTGAGCACATAAATGTGCTGGGAATAACCTTTGAATACACCAAGGAAGGTACGCCTGTAGGACTTTGCAAGGCTGACAGGCTTTACTACGTAATGACTGCCGGCGGAGCGTTTGTCCCTGAGGAGTATGGCTTTGGGTATGTAAAAGTGCTTGCACAGAGCTTTTACGGAATTGACAACGTAAAGCTCATAAAAGCGGTTGGCCTGGATATTTACGGAGCCGATGTGGATCAGATAATGAATAAAGCAATCAGAGGGATCAATCTATGATACTTGTTACCGGAGCGACGGGATTTGTTGGAAAAAAGATAATGGATGTTTGCAGTGATACTGTGGCTTCGCCATCATTGCGAGATGTATCTCTGGATGATGTTAAGCGCGTGATAGAAGCTAGCGGAGTTGACGTTATCGTGCACACTGCGGCAATTTCTGATATCAAAGACTGTGAGGCAGATCCGGAAGGGTCTTATCGCGCAAATGTTGAGCTTCCTGTATTTCTTGCAAAGGCCGCAGAAGGCAGAAAGCTTGTCTGCTTTAGCTCTGATCAGGTCTATACGGGATCTGAAAAAGAAGGACCATATGCTGAAGGAGATGAAAAGCCAGCTAATACCTATGCAAAGCATAAGCTTGAAATGGAAAAGAGGGTACTTGATATCTGTCCGGATGCAGTTATGCTCCGCGCAGAGTGGATGTATGACTTTGGACCAGGCAAGCCAAACTATTACACAATTGTGCGAAATGCCGCAGCCCCTTTGCGCTTTAGCTCTGGGAATTACAGAGGAGTTACTTACGTTAAAGAAGTGGCTGAAAATATGGAAAAAGTTATTGCTCTTCCCGGGGGAGCATATAATTTTGGAAGTGAAACAAACAGAAGCATGTTCAACATAACCAAGGAATTTGCTGGAGCACTTGGATGCGATATCACGATAGAAGATGTTCCGCCGCTTCACAATCTGTGGATGGACTGCAGCAAAGCCAGAAAATATGGCGTGGTGTTTAGCGAAGTTTTGGATGGACTTCTTAAATGTGCTAAAGATGAGGGAGGACTATTATGAGCGACAAGAAGATAGCTGTTATTTTCCCTGGTATGGGATATCACAGCGACAAGCCGCTTCTTTATTTTTCAAAGAGACTTGCAAGAGAAAAGGGCTACGAAGTGGTAGAGGCTCACTATGAATTTCCTTTCAAGGCCAAAGAGATAATGAACGACAAGGTGCGTATGAAAGAGGCCTTTGAAGATGCAGTTTCCCAGATAAAAGAGGATCTTACAGGTATAAAATTTGATGAATACAGCGATGTTGTTTTTATCGGAAAAAGCATAGGAACTGCGCTGGCTGCCCATTTTGACAGAGTGCTGAATGTCGGTGCAAGGCACATTGTCTTTACACCGGTTCCACAGACTTTTGAGATGCTTAAAAAAAACGCTGGTATAGTCTTTCATGGACTTAATGATCCCTGGTGCAAGACAGAGATTGCAGATGCAAGGTCAAAAGAGCTGGGTCTGGAACTTCATAAGATCGATAGGGCAAATCATTCCCTTGAAACAGATTCACCTATGGAGGATCTTGTAAGCCTTCAGGCAGTAATGAAGCGGGTTGAGAGCTTCCTGTGAGAGCTGCCTGTTTTTGTGATAATGTATATAAAAATTGACAACAATCCGGATTTATGTATAATTATATGTACATAAGGAGTGAAGACTATGCCAAAAAAATCGACCGTATTATTACCTGAAACAACGGAAATTTTAGAACAGATGGGCCTTCAGATAAAATATGCGAGGCTCAGGAGAAAAATAAGTTCAGAACTTGTGGCTGAAAGAGCTGGTATCAGTAGGGCGACCCTGGTTGCTATAGAAAAAGGAGCGTCTTCCGTAGCCATTGGTTGCTATGCCGCAGTGCTTCATGCACTAAATCATATGGATAAAGATCTTTTGCTAGTTGCTAAAGATGATGAACTGGGTCATAAGTTGCAGGATTTGGAGTTACCAGTAAGAAAACGGGCACCAAAGAGAGGATAGAAATTTGGATAACGAATTCAAGATATATGTTTATGCCGATTATCTAAATTTTAATAATGATCTTGTGGGTACAATAAATGTATCAAGGCAGAGAGGGAGAGAGTTTTACTCTTTTGAGTATTCAAATGAATGGCTGAAAAAAGGAACGATGGCTCTCGATCCGGACCTTCAGATGTTTAAAGGAAGGCAGTATCTTTCGGATGATAAGACTATCTTTGGCGTATTTGCTGATTCATGCCCTGACAGATGGGGACGTAGGCTGATGCAACGACGTGAGGAGCTAAGAGCTAGGAAGGTCGAGGAAAAGCCAAGGAAGCTGCTTGAAAGTGATTATCTGCTGGGTGTCTTTGATGAAGCCAGGATGGGCGGACTTAGATTTAAGACAGAAATTAATGGTGAGTTTCTTTCTGCTGAAAAAGAATATGCAATACCTCCATGGACTTCATTGAGAGAACTGGAGCATGCATCTATAGAGTATGAAAAGAGTGAAAATGCTCTGTCTGAAAAATGGCTGAAACAACTTTTGGCTCCGGGATCTTCATTGGGAGGAGCAAGACCAAAAGCTACTGTTGTCGCTCCAGATGGATCGCTCTGGATTGCAAAATTTCCATCTAAGCATGATGATATCGATTCTGGCGCCTGGGAGATGGTTGTTCACGAACTGGCATTAAAGTGTGGCCTCAATGTTCCGGAAGCGAAAACGGAGAAGTTTTCAAAACTTGGGACCACTTTTTTGGTAAAGCGTTTTGACCGAGATGGGGATAGAAGAATACACTTTTCCTCTGCCATGACCTTGCTCGGGAAAAAAGATGGACAGGATGCTTCGGAGGGAAGCAGCTATCTTGAAATGGTCTCTTTCATAAAGGCTAATGGATCACAACCTATGAGAGACATGAAGGAATTGTGGAAAAGGATAGTTTTTAGTATTGCAGTATCCAATACAGACGATCATTTTCGTAACCATGGATTTATTCTTACTAAATCTGGGTGGGCACTATCTCCTATGTACGATGTCAACCCGGATATTTATGGAGAGTATCTTTCTTTAAATATTGATGAGTATCAATCTGACCTTAGCTATGAATTGGCGATTTCTGTAGCGCAGTATTACGGTATTAGTCAGAAAGAGGCCAAAGAACTGGTAAAAGGGATATCAGAGGTAGTTAGAGATAACTGGCAGAGCCTTGCCCAAAAACAGAAGATAGGTAGGCCAGAGATTGAACGAATGAAAGGTGTCTTTAACAAGACCTAAAAGGTTCATGTAGAATACTAGCAAAAAATTAGGAACAGGTAACATGAAAGAAATAACATTAGAAGAACTAAAGAAATTAAATAGAGACGATTACGAGCTTATCGATATAAGAGACGAAGGTCCAAGGACATATGGAATGATGCCAGGAGCCATTGCAATCCCATTGGAGACAGAGTTTGAGAAGTCGGTAGAAATGATATCAGAAATTCCCATGGAGAAGAAGCTTATTTTTTACTGCGATTTTGGCCGAAAGACCGCCGTTCTTGATGAAGGTGGACCATTGGAGGGCAGGGACTGCTACAGCCTTCAGGGTGGCTATACAGGCTATATCTGCGCACAGATCGCTGATATGGGTGATCTAGAGGAGCGAAGAAAAAAGGCGGAGCTTAGCATCAGAAAGAAGTTTCATAAGACGCTCTTTTCCCCATTTGCAAAGGCCTGCAAGATGTACCACCTCATAGAAGAGGGCGACAACATTGCAGTATGCATTTCCGGCGGAAAAGACTCTATGCTCATGGCCAAGCTCTTTCAGGAGATCCAAAAGCACAGACAGTGCAACTTTGAGCTGACTTTCCTGGTAATGGATCCTGGGTACAACTCAGATAACAGGGCGCTTATTGAGAGTAATGCAAAGGCCCTCGGTATTCCTGTCACTATTTTTGAGAGCACAATTTTTGATGCCGTGGATACTATCGAAAAGAGTCCTTGCTACATATGTGCAAGAATGCGAAGGGGCTATCTTTATAGTAAGGCCAAGGAACTTGGATGCAACAAGATTGCGCTTGGACACCACTACGACGACGTTATTGAAACTATCCTTATGGGAATGCTCCATGGTGGCCAGTTCCAGACCATGATGCCCAAGCTTCACAGTACTAACTTCGAGGGAATGGAGCTCATAAGGCCCCTTTATTTCGTCAGGGAAAAAGATATTTGTGCGTGGCGTGACTATAATGACCTGCATTTTCTTCAGTGCGCTTGCCATTTCACAGAGACCTGCACAACCTGCCACGAGGATGGAACCACATCTTCAAAGAGGCTTGAGACCAAGAAGCTCATCGCTCAGCTTAAGAAGAGCAACCCTTACGTTGAATCAAACATTTTCAAGAGTGTAGAAAACGTGAATTTAAACAGTGTCATCGAGTATAAGCAAGATGGCGTAAGACACAACTTTTTAGACAATTATTGATCTTTCAAAAGAAAAAACTTTCCGAAATGGAAAGTTTTTTCTTTGAGGGGTTTTAATTCAATGCTACTCCGTTTACATAAAGAGTGTAGCCATTTGAGTTTATGCTGGATACATCGCCGTCAAAGGAGGAAATATAAGTGTCTGCGGTGAGTGTCCAGGTGCTGCTTTTATCTATAGAAACGCTGACAGTTCCAACTTCAGTTGATACTGTGTCGCCCTTGGCATTTTTAATATTTCCGCTTACGGTTCCTGTAAAGTCAGAACCATCAGAAAGGTTCAGGGTGAGCTCTGAATCACTGCCGACCAGGACTGTGCCTTCTAGTGTCTGGTTGGTGGCATTAAGAGTTGCCTTGTTTGTGTCTCCGGTCCAGCCATCAGAACATACTGAAATGAGTATGTTTTCTGAGTCTTTGTTGGTGATCTTAACGTTGTTTAGGTTGATCACTGCGGAGGTGTTGGTTACATGGAAGACATGGCCGTTTTTGCTGGTGAGACTTCCGCCTGTCATTGTAAATGTTGAAGTACCGCTGTCTGCATCTCCGGACATTGACTGATAGATCATGATGCTGTCATAGAAGGTGGCATTACCGTTGGTATCTGTGTTATTGGCAGTCAGATTGCAGTCGTTTAATGTGATTGAATTGATACCCTCAATGCATACGCCCTCTGAGAGGTTTGAGGTAAGGGTGGCGTTTGAAACCGTAATATCTGCAGTTGAGTAAATTGCAGGAGAACCAAGGCCATTAGTTGTGTAGCTTCCGCCGTCAACTGTAACTGTTCCGCCGCCTCTGTCTGTTCTGATAGCGGCTGAAGATCTTCCGCTGGTCTCGATATTAAGGTCATAGGCCTCTGTGATACCGCCGCCGGTTGTCATGATACCGCCGGAACCATCGCCTGTTGTGGTGATCTTTGAGTCAGAGATGATAACCTTTGTTCCATCGCCTGAAGCTCCGTTCTGGCCGCCGTTATCGCCGTATGAAAATACGCCGTTGGCTCCGTCTGCATCAGAGGTGATGGTTGCGCCGGAAATTGTTGTGGTGGATCCGTCTTTTACAAGGACAGCTGCATTAAGTCCATAGAAATTGCAGTTGTCGCCGCCGTCAGAATCTCCGGTCTTTGAAACAGTAGCATCTGTTATTGAAACAGCTTCTGAAGTGCTGACAAGAAGCGCACTTTCATCTGCTGTAGTACTTTTATAAGTTTGTCCGGTTTGGGAATCCGCAGATGTGATGGTGGTTGACGCAGTGTAGTCGATGTCTGCGCTGCTGCTCCCACCGCCAAATCCGCCACCGGGAGGATTGCCAGGTGCATTGCCGTCGGGTGGGTTGCCAGGATTTTCGCCGTTTGGTGCGCCTCCATCAGGAGGATTTCCTGGAGCTTCACCACTTGGGGCTTCTCCATCAGGAGGATTTCCTGGAGCTTCACCATTTGGAGCCTCTCCATTAGCCGGTGTATCAGGGGCCTCTACAGTTGTTTCAGCTGAAACTTTATCAGTTCCGCAGGCTGAAACAGCCAAGCACATTGCTGTGATCATTCCAATCGATAAAACTTTCTTGATATCTCTTTTCTTCATAAGAACTCTCCTTGTTGTTTGTTTATGAGGTGATTATGAAACTCGAACCTTAAAACAACTTAAAGAATTTAATATCTTTTCATGTATAATTATTAGTGACTGTGTCGTAAGATGGATTGTGAGGGGTTATTTAGCTATGGAGAAGGAAAAAATGATCGCAAAAAGACCTCCTATGGGGTGGAACAGCTGGGACTGTTATGGCGCCAGTGTAAATGAAGAAGCGCTTCTTGGAAATGCCAGATATATGCACGATCACTTGAAGGAATACGGATGGGAATATGTTATCTGCGACATTCAGTGGTATGAGCCCACTGCGGATTCCCACGAATATCATAAATTTGCCAGGCTTGAGATGGACGAATACTCAAGACTCATCCCAGCGGTAAACAGATTTCCTTCTGCAGCAGACGGAAAAGGCTTTGGACCTATAGCAGAGCAGATCCATGATATGGGGCTTAAGTTTGGAATTCACATAATGAGAGGCATTTCGAGACAGGCAGTTCATAATAATACCAAAATACTTGGAAGTGATGCTACTGCCAGGGACATAGCGCATCCTGCATCAATCTGCATGTGGAATACAGACATGTACGGTGTTGACGCTGAGGCAGATGGCGCTCAGGAATACTACAATTCAATTTTCAAGCTGTATGCGCAGTGGGGAATTGATTTTGTTAAAGTTGATGACATTGCAAGGATTGACTGTGGAAAAGAGGCACCCGGAGCCGGCGTTTCAGAGATAGCACTTATAAGGAACGCGATTGATGCCTGCGGAAGGAAGATCGTATTGTCCCTTTCTCCGGGACCGGCGAGAGTTGAGCAAAAGGACTATCTTCTTGAAAACGCCAATATGTGGCGAATGACAGATGATTTCTGGGATAAATGGGAGCTTCTCTACGGTATGTTTGAGAGATGTCATGCCTGGGAAGGAATCGGATGCAAAGGCCACTGGCCTGATTGCGATATGCTTCCTTTGGGGCATCTGTGCCTTTGCAATAAGGAAAACGGACAGGTTGGTCATTATACGCATTTTTCAGAAGATGAGCAAAAGGTCATGATGACCCTGTGGTGCATATTCAGGTCTCCACTTATGATAGGCTCAGAACTTCGGGATAATGATGATTTTACTTTGAGTCTTCTTACCAACAAAAGGCTTCTTGATATGCACAGATACGGAAGGAAAGCTCGCCAGGTCACCAGAAAAGATGACTGTATTATCTGGAAGAGCGCATCCAAAGAGGGAAAAACGTATGTTGCGGTCTTTAACATTGGTGAAAAGAAGAACAAGATCAAGCTGAAATTCAAGGATATTGGATTAGGATCTGGCAGCGAGGTTAATGCTGTTGAAATATGGACAAATCTGTCTGTGACAATAAAAGATAAGCAGAGTGTGGAACTTGAGCCTCACAGCGTTAAATGCTATGAAATATGAGGCAGAGGGATTTTTATGATAGATATATTTGGAACATTGGGGCCGGCTTGCGATAGCGAAGCAGTTCTGTCTGAGATGATTTCTAATGGAATGACAGGCATAAGGGTCAATTTATCTCATGTGATGCTTGCAGACTGTGCGGCTAGTATAGACAGGGTCAAAAGAGCTGCAAAAGAAAATGGGGTATCTCCTAAAATTCTGATAGATATGCAGGGACCGGAGCTAAGGATAGGGCGCTTCGAGGGAGGGATGGTACTTAAAGCTGGAGAAACAGTAGGGCTTGGCGTTGAAGGAATTCCCTTGGATGACGCTGTGATAAAAGAGCTTTCGGCGGGAGATGAGGTGCTGCTTGATGATGGCAAGATCCTTGGAGAAATTTCTTTTGCAGGCGAACAGAAAGCTACAATGCGCATCATCCGTGGCGGCGAGCTGACCCAGAGAAAGAGCATACTTATAAAGGGCAAGGATTTAAGGCTTTCAGCCATTACTGCAGATGACAGGGAAAACCTTAAACTGGCAAAAGACCTTGGGATCACCGGGATCATGCAGCCTTTTGTAAGGAGCAGGGAAGACCTTATGGAGGTCAGAGTTGCCCTTGATGTGTGCGGCTGCACAGGCCTTAGAATATATGCAAAGATTGAAAACATGGAGGGTGTAAAGAACTTAAGCTCCTTTATAGATCTTTGCGATGAGGTGATAATCGCCAGGGGAGACCTTGGAAATAATATGGATCTATGGGCACTTCCAAGGGTTCAGAAAGAGATTTCCGGGATCTGTAACGAGGCCTGTAAGCCTTTTATGGTGGTGACGCAGATGCTTGCATCCATGGAAAAGAGCGAAGTTCCCACCAGGGCAGAGGTAAGCGACATATTTAATGCGGTACTGGACGGAGCTTCGTCTGTGATGGTCACAGGGGAAACTGCAATTGGCGTTAATCCGGCGGAAGTAATAAAGTATTTGAGTAATACCGCAAGGGAAGCAGAAAAGTATATTGGGGAGGAGCGGAAATGAGGACGCTTTTTATTGGCAACAGCCACACTTACTACAACGACATGCCTGGGATTTTCAAGGAGATCTGCAAAGAAAACGGTATAGACATGCAGGTAACAATGCTCACTAAAGGGGGAATGGGCCTTGATTACCACGCAGACAACGAACAGACCAGGTTCAATATCTTATATGGGGATTATGATTTCGTTATCCTTCAGCACGTTGCCCATCCTATGGGCGAGTTTTCGGTGATGGAAGACGGGGCTGACAGGATCATGGAGTGGATCAGAAAGACTAAGGCAAAGCCCTGCTTTTACATGACCTGGACCAAGGAGGGGGACGAAGAGTCCCAGCCTGAGATGTCTGAGCGTTACAGGAAGCTTGCTAAAAAGTATGGATGTCTTTTGGCACCTGTAGGAGAGAGATGGTGGGAGCAGATCCATGCTCATCCCGAGACAGATCTTTTCTTCGAAGACAGAAGGCATGCGTCACTTGAAGGATCTAAACTGATCGCGAAAACAATATTCGAAACACTTAAAGAAGAAATGGAGTTTAAAGAAGTAAATGCTTAATGAGTTTTCAAGAACACAGTTATTATATGGTAAAGAGGCTATGGATAAACTCGCAGCCTCAAGGGTAGCTGTGTTTGGAATTGGTGGCGTAGGCGGCTATACAGTGGAGGCACTGGCCCGTTCAGGAATAGGTGCTTTGGACCTCATAGATAATGACCAGGTCTGCCTTACTAATATAAACAGACAGATAATTGCCACCCAGAAAACAATTGGAAAATATAAAGTAGATGTGGCAGAAGAGAGGATCCACGACATTAATCCTGAGTGCAAGGTCAGAACCTACAAGACCTTCTACCTGCCTGAAACTCAGGATCAGTTTGATTTTTCAGAATACGATTATGTGGTAGATGCCATAGATACGGTTACAGGTAAGCTTACGATCATTGAGAATGCTAAAAAGGTGAATGTGCCTGTGATTTCTGCCATGGGAGCCGGAAATAAGCTGAATCCTACAGGATTTGAGGTGGCTGATATTTACGATACATCTGTCTGCCCGCTGGCAAAGGTCATGAGACATGAATGCAAAAAAAGAGGGATTGACTCCCTGAAGGTAGTGTATTCTAAAGAAAAGCCAATTGCGCCGCTTGAAACATCAGAGGAAGTAACCAATAAAAGGGTTACTCCCGGATCCACAGCCTTTGTGCCCTCTGTAGTGGGGCTTATCATAGCTGGTGAGATCATCAATGATCTCACAAAAGAGTTTAGAGCATAAAGGAAAAATACTAATTTCAAAATGAGGGGAAAAATATGGATATTCAGTATTTGTTAATGTTGCAGGAACTTAGGAATGCCACAGGAGGCATTTTTGACGAGTTTTTTAATGCACTGTCAAAGTTTGCGGTAGATGTACTGCCGTTTCTTCCTTTTGTGATCTTTTGGGGAGTTGATAAGAAATGGGGATATTTCTTTTTGACCACCCATTGGACAGGGGAGCTTCTAAACGGTGTGATAAAACTCACTGTGTGCGCTTATCGCCCATGGATAAGGTCTGACCTTATAGAACCTGCTGGGGATTCAAAAGTGGCGGCAACCGGTTACTCTTTTCCTAGTGGCCACACCAGGACTGCGACTACTATCTATGGAGATGTGTTTGTCTGGCAAAAAGACAGGCGCAAGTGGCTTGCTGTCTGCTGCGCTGTGCTCATTCTGCTGACAGGATTTTCAAGAAATTTCCTTGGCGTACATACACCGCAGGACGTGCTTGTAGCCTTCATTGAGTCTGTTTTTGTTATCTACGTGGTTTCAAGAGTGTCGAAAAGAGTCGAAGGCAACGAGAAAGTCCTGGATATACTTACTGTTGTGGGCGTTGTGGCAGTTATTGCGGCTTTGGCTTACATACAGCTTAAGCATTACCCGCTGGATTACACTTCAGATGGAACTTTGTTAGTTGACCCTCAGAAGATGATGAACGACTGCTTTAAGGCTTGCGGATCCTTCTTGGGACTGATGGTTGGAAGCTATGTAGATCGCCACTATATACAATACGAGATTCCATTTGGCGCAAGGAATCTGCCTGTACTGGTGTGCGTTGGTGCTGCTATTACTATGGCATGGAAAGACTTATTTGCTCCTGCAACTATTGTTCTTGCCTTCGGTGGACATTGGGGTAATTTCATCGCCAGATTCCTGATGCTCATCTTTGCTATGGTAGTATGGCCTCTGGTGATCAGAAAAGAATGTAAACTGAATTAGATCTTTTTGGGAGGATGACTGCAGGTGCTGGCCTGCAGTCACATGTGTTATGAAAATATGTGTGTGGGGTTCAGGTTGCTACCTGATGAATACATAATATCTTCGTAACCTTAAAATAACCTAAAAGGTTTTATTTTTTTTGACTTTTTTCCCCATAAAAAAGTAATATAGTTCAGTAGCTGCTAGAGGAGCGATAAATAAATGGATCATTTTTACTTTGTGAGACATGGTGAAACTGTGTGGAATGTAGAAAACAAAATATGCGGAGCCACAGATATTGAGCTTACCGAAAAGGGGCATCAGCAGGCTATTGAGACGGGACAGAAGATCCTCGATATGGGAATCAAGGCAGATATCATTCTGACATCTCCTCTTGTAAGAGCCAAAGAGACTGCCAGACATATATCAGAGATCACAGGAATTCCAATGAAGATTGAGCCTCGCGTGATAGAGCAGAATTTTGGAATCTGGGAGTCAACTCCCCGTGATGGAAAAGAGTTCCACGAGGCCAAAAAAGACATGGCATGCCGCTTTGGAACAGGAGAGTCAATGCTTCAAATGGCTCAGAGAATATACAATCTCCTTGATGATATAAAGGCAGGAGATAAGGAAGTGATCCTCGTTGCCCATAATGGCATAGTCAGGATTGTCGAATCATATTTTAGAGATATGAACAATGAGGAATTTTCCTCCTGTGGTATCAAGAATTGTGAAATAAGGAAATACGAATTTTAAGTTGTTTTGTGAGGTACGAATTAATGAAAGATAACCAGAAGCTGTTAGACCTGATAGATAAAGCTGGAAAAGGCAGCATTGAAGCTGCTGAAGAGATTGCTGTAGGCTATTTTAAGGGAACTCTTGGAGAAAAGAACATCAC
The DNA here is from genome assembly GCF_017940685.1 of Butyrivibrio sp. Lineage (GTDB taxonomy): Bacteria > Bacillota > Clostridia > Lachnospirales > Lachnospiraceae > Butyrivibrio. The sequence goes on from NZ_JAGAYD010000265.1 coordinate 36,886, forward strand.
CAAAGCCAAGAAATGGGCATCCTACGCTGCAAAGCATGGCAGCATAGTGTGCCAGGAAATAATTGAGCAGATACAGTAGGAGGTAGCGCAGATGATAAAGAGTAGAATGGAGATTTCTGCGATAATCTGCAGTGTTGGAATGGCAGCTATGATTCTTGGAGGCTGCGGGAAGAGTGGAAATGTAGAGCCGACAGAGGCAGCAAGTGAGGTTACTGTGGAAGGGGCTGCAGAAACAGCAACATCAGAAATCAACGAGGAAACAGCTAAAGAAGCTGAAGCAGTAACAGAAGAAACATCCACTGAAGAACCCTGGAAAACCAGGATCGAAGGCATCTCCGACGATTTCATCTTTGGAATGGACGCATCTTCACTTCTTGCAGAGGAAAACAGCGGTGTAAAATACTACGATTTTGATGGCAATGAGCAGGACGCACTAAAAACCTTCGCGGATTCAGGAATCAACTATATTCGCCTTCGCGTTTGGAATGACCCATATGATGAAGATGGCAACGGATATGGCGGAGGCAATAATGACCTGCCAACTGCAATTGAGCTTGGAAAAAGAGCTACCGATTACGGAATGAAGGTCATGATAGATTTCCACTACTCAGACTTCTGGGCAGATCCCAAGAGGCAGCATGCACCAAAAGCCTGGGAGGGCATGAGCGTAGAGGAAAAAGCAGATGCTCTCTACGGTTTTACAAAGGACAGCCTGACACAGCTCCTGGATGCAGGCGTTGATGTTGGCATGGTGCAGATAGGAAATGAGATAAACTACGGAATGTCAGGAGAGAAGCAGTTTGAAAAGGTTGCTGAGCTCCTTAAGGCTGGAAGTCTTGCAGTTAGGGAAGTATCTGAGGCTTACGGAAAAGAGATATCTGTAGTAGTGCATTACACAAGGATCCAGGACAAGGCAGATGTACTTACACTGGTTGACAGGCTTATCAGGTGTGAACTGGATTTTGACATGATTGGAATGAGCTATTATCCTTTCTGGGATGGCAGTTTTGAAAATATGAGCCGCGTCCTTGAGCTGATAAATGAGAAGTATGGGAAAAAGGCTTTCATCGCTGAGACTTCATACTGTTATACAACTGAGGATGGAGATGGCTTTGGGAACAGCCTTTCTTCAAAGGACCTGGTGAAGGGATACCCTGCTTCTGTAGAAGGCCAGGCCACTGTTCTTCATGATATATGTCAGTATGTCAGCGACGCAAACGGAATTGGTATATTTTACTGGGAAGGCGCATGGATTCCTGTGGGACCTGCAAATGCTGACAATTCTGCTATATGGGAGCAGTATGGAAGCGGATGGGCCAGCAGCTATGCATCTGACTATGACCCTGAAGATGCTGGAAAATACTATGGCGGAAGCTCCTGGGACAATCAGGCGTTTTTTGATTTTGAAGGACATCCTTTGGAATCTCTGAAAGTATTTAATTACATGTTAGGAAAATGATTTGATCACTGATATAGATTTCTGGGCCAAATATGGCCAAAAACTAAATGAACAGCAAAAACAGGCAGTAGAAACAGTAGATGGGCCTGTGCTGCTACTGGCGGTTCCGGGAAGCGGTAAGACCACTGTCCTTGTAAACAGGCTTGGATACATGCTCTACTGTAAAGGGATTGATCCAGGGAATATCCTGACTCTCACATACACTGTGGCAGCCACAAGGGACATGGCAGATCGTTTTAAGAGTCTCTTTGGGCAGGAGTTGGGTGACAGGCTTGAATTTAGGACCATAAACGGCATCTGTGCCAAGATAATTGCCTATTATGGCAGACTCATTGGAAAAAGCTCTTTTGAACTGGTAACAGACGAGAAGATAACAGGTAAGCTCCTGACTGACATATTCCTAAAAGTAATGGGCGAATACCCCACAGAGAGCGACATCAAGGGTATCAGGACCCTCATTACCTACTGCAAGAATATGTGCCTTACTGAGGATGAGATCAGGGATGTGGGGAAAGATCAGGGGATAGATCTCTTTTCCATATATTCCGAATACAACAGCGCTCTTAAGGCCAGAAGCCTTATGGACTACGATGACCAGATGATCTACGCCTACAGGATGCTCAAGGGGTCAAAAGAGCTGCTTGCGCATTACCAAAGCGAGTACAGATATATCTGTGTGGACGAAGCCCAGGATACATCCAAGATACAGCATATGATCATAGCTCTTTTGGCCGGAGAAGCGGGAAATCTTTTCATGGTGGGAGACGAAGATCAGAGTATCTACGGCTTCAGAGCGGCTTATCCGGAAGCTCTTTTGAACTTCGAAAAGGATCATCACGGTGCAAAAGTGCTTGTGATGGACAAAAACTACAGGTCCAATGCCAAGATAGTAGTGGCTGCAGACCGGTTCATCCAAAAGAACAAGAGCCGCCACGAAAAGCACATGTGCGCCACAAAAGAGGCTGGCGGCGAGATCACCATCACAGAGCTCAGCGCCAGAGAGGCACAGTACAACTATCTTTTAAAAGTGGCAGAGGATGTTAAGACCCAGACAGCTGTGCTCTACAGGGACAACGAGAGCATTCTGCCCCTGGTGGACATACTTGAAAGAGAAGGCGTGCCCTACAGGATAAAGAACGTGGATATGGCATTTTTCACCCACAGAGTAGTTGTGGATGTGATAAATATGCTTTCTTTTGCACTTGCGCCTGCTGATCCTGAGCTTTTTATGAAGATATACTTCAAGTTCCAGGCATTTTTGAGGAAACCTGACGCCGAGGCCATGTGTGAGATGGCTGATGAGCGTCACACAGGCATATGGGACGCAGCTGAGTATATAGACTTAAATAAGCGTGTTCTGGGGAACTGCAGGTCCCTTAGGACCCACTTTAGGAATATGGCCACAGAATCCCCCTACAAAGCCATAAACCGGCTTGAAAACTTCATGGGCTACGGGGATTACCTGAAGGATAACAACATCGATACAAACAAGATATTTATCCTTAAGATGCTTGCGAAAAATGAGGCTACCATAGAGGATTTTCTCTCAAGGCTTGAGGAGCTTCGCAGTATCCTTACGGAAAAAGAGCCTGATTACAGCTCCAAATTCATCCTTTCAACCATCCATTCCGGCAAGGGCCTGGAGTACGACTCAGTCATACTTATGGATGTGATAAACGGCGTTTTTCCGAGCAAGGTTGTCAGGGAAAAAGATAAGTCGGCCTCTCCTCAGGATCTAAGGGATTTTGAGGAGGAGCGAAGGATCTTTTACGTAGGGATGACAAGAGCAAGAGAGAAGCTTACAATATTTAAGTATGATGATAAGCCTTCGGCCTTTGTAAAAGAGCTAACGGCCAAGGAAAAGGCAGCTTCGAAGCCTACTGGTGTCAAGGCACCTACAGCTCTTTTGAAAAAGAGTAAGACCAAAGCTGCGGATGTTGCCAGTGTTCCGGACCAGCTGGTCATTGGTGAGAGGGTATCTCAGCCCAAGTACGGGGAAGGTACGATCACTGATGTGACATACGACGACGATGAGATCCCAATGAAGTTTTCCGTGAAGTTTGATGCAGGAGATGAGAAAATATTCCTGTATCCTGTGGCGTTTAATATGGGGATGAAGATAGTTCACTAACTTTTAAGTGCTGATTTCGGCGCGATAAGGAGGAGCTAAAGTGAAATTACTTGAAGATATGATCAGGGAAAAAGGAGAGGTTTATCCGGGAAATATCCTGAAAGTAGACAGCTTTTTAAACCACATGGTGGATGTATCTCTAATGGATAAGATGGGTGAAGAGTTCTATGAGAGGTACAAGGACGCCGGAATTACCAAGATCCTTACCATTGAGGCTTCAGGAATTGCGATAGCAAGCTTTGTAGCAAAGCGCTTTGAGGTTCCGATGCTCTTTGCCAAGAAGACTAAGAGCCTCAACATCGGAGATGATGTGTATACTTCAAGAGTCAGCTCCTACACCCATGGAACAGACTACGATATAACTGTATCAAGGAAATACCTTGATAGCAGCGATACAGTTCTTTTGATAGATGATTTTCTGGCCCTTGGCAATGCCATGAAGGGGCTTATAGAGATCTGCGACCAGGCAAGGGCAAGGGTCGCAGGGATAGGGATCTGCATTGAAAAAGGCTTTCAGCCAGGTGGTGCAGACCTTAGGATGATGGGAATTGATGTGATGTCTCTGGCAATCATCGAGAGAATGGGAGATGATGGGACAATCGAGTTCCAGAGGCAGGAGGATTAGTAATCGGAAAGTAAAATGACCTTATGAAAAAAGAAATTATGAAATAAATAATTTTTGATGATGGGCGACGCTTCCGCGAATGCAGTATTCGTGAGGGCGTCGCTTTTTTCATGTGCCTTTGGAAAATTAATACACTATATCTAGCGGTTGCAAAATCGAACAGTTGTTCTTATAATAAAAACTACCCAAACAAATGTTTGCAAAACGTAAGGAGGCGGGAAATGTAATGGATGACAGGATCATCTTGCATTCAGACTGCAACTGCTTTTATGCATCCGTTGAGATGCTGCACAACCCCGCCCTGAGGGACGTTCCCATGGCGGTGGGAGGGGATGTTGAGGCAAGACACGGAATAGTCCTCACTGCCAATTACATAGCCAAGAGAAATGGAGTCAAGACAGGCATGGCACTGTGGCAGGCAAAAAGGGCCTGTAAGGACGTGGTATTTGTTTCACCCCACTATGATGATTATATTCGCTTTTCAAGGCTTGCAAGGAATATCTATTGCGACTACACAGACAGAGTTGAGCCCTACGGTCTTGACGAGAGCTGGCTTGATATAACAGATTCAGCCAGGATGCTGGGAACAGGCGATGGCATGGATATTGCCAGGCAGATATCCTCCAGGATCAAAAAAGAGCTGGGAATCACAGTATCCATCGGCGTTTCCTGGAACAAGATATATTCCAAGTTTGGATCAGACTATAAAAAGCCTGATGCCATAACCCAGATCAGCAGACAGAATTACAGGGATATCCTGTGGAGAGCGCCTGCATCTGACCTTCTTTACGTAGGCAGACGCACCTGTGCTAAGCTATATAAATATGGGATCATAACCATCGGAGACCTTGCCAGGACTGATCCCGAGTTTCTGCATCAGATATTTGGCAAGATCGGGTATGTGCTCTCTGCTTTTGCCAGAGGCGAGGATAATACACCTGTTGCTGCTTTTGACGACAGCGTTCCAGTAAAGAGTGTGGGAAACAGCACTACTACTCCCAGGGACCTGGTCAGCGACATAGATGTGAGGATGGTGCTTTATCTTTTGTCAGAGAGCGTGGCTGCAAGGCTTAGGGAGAACCATTTCATTGGGGACGTGATAGGCATCAGTATCAGAGATAACGGCCTGTTCAGCTTTACAAGGCAAAAGAAGATCAAGATAGCCACTAATATCTCAGAGGAGATAGCAGGCTACGCCTGGGAGCTCTTTAAGGAAAACTATGAGTGGCATGCACCCATAAGGAGCGTGGGAGTGAGGGTATCACATCTATCCCCAGACACCCAGCCTCATCAGCTTGACCTTTTTATGACAGAGGCCCAGAGGGAAAAATACCTGCGGGCAGATCTTGCGGTGTCAGAGATAAGAAACCGCTTTGGCTATGAGTCGGTACTGAGGGGACTTATGTACTTTGACAAGAGCCTGTCTGGCCTTGACGCCAAGGCGGATGACCACATGATACATCCTGTGGCTTATTTTCAGAATGGCAATAATGTATTTGAGTGACGGAGACAGATATGGCGATACGAATAGGACATAAGGTCTATGTGGAGACAGTTGTAGACTTTTCAGATGAAGGGATAATAAGGCCTCTTTCCATAGTGTGGGAGGATGGAAAAAAATATGAGATAACAAGGGTTTTGCACTGCGAGAGAGGCGCCAGCAGGAGAGCAGGCGGAGCGGGACTTGTTTACACCTGTATCGTTGATGGAAAAGAGATCCATCTGTATTTTGAGGATGCTCCCGGGGGAGCGAAGTGGTTTTTAGAGTCTAAAGCCTGAAGAAAGTGAGGGAAGATCATGATATATGCAGTAGATTTTGACGGAACATTGAGCATGGGTCAGTGGCCTGAGGTTGGGCCTGCAAATACAAGGCTTCTTCGCTACCTTTTGGACAAACAGAGGCAGGGCGACAAGCTCATTCTCTGGACCTGCAGGGCAGGAGAGCCTCTTGATAAGGCTGTAGAATTCTGTAAAGAAAATGGTCTCATTTTCGATGCCATAAATGACAATCTTCCTGAGACCATTGAAAAGTACGGTTCTAATTCTAGAAAAATAACATGTGATGTTTATATAGACGACAGGGCAAGCCATGTGGACAACTACTGATGTGGCTGAGTATCATTGTCAGAACTCCATCTGATACCCGACCTTCATCTGGTTTACGGTATCGCCAAGTTCTCTTTTCAGTATGCCATATGCGTGGCCCTTGGTGCAGTGGCCTGTGCACACGTAATCTATTCCGGTAGCCTTTATATTCTGCGCCAGGGCTGTGATCTCTTCATCAGATTTGTTAAACAGGTGGAAACCGCCTACAAGGCCGTATACGCGCTTATCCGGGAAGGTTTCTTTTACCTCGTTTATGATGTTTGCTGCTCCGCCATGAGAGCAGGAGTTTATGATAAGGAGCCCTTTTTCGGTCTCAAGGACAAGGCTCTGCTCGTGGGAGAAGTCATCTGGGATCCAGCCCTTACCTGTTTTCCTGTACATTGACTCGCGTTTGCCAACTTCAGAAAGATTTGCAGTTTTGTGGGGGATGAGATATACCCCATCTGTGATTTGGTAGTCTCCTGATACCAGTTCTATGCGATCTTTGTAGCTTCGGATCAGATTTCTTGGGATACCAATGTATTTCTTAAAGATGAATTTCTTGTGGTAGCAGTTATCGGCTGCAGAATCTCTCAGGTAAAATTTGGCGTGGGAGTTGTGATCGAAAAACGCCGGGATACCGTTGGCGTGGTCATAGTGAGCATGGCTCAATATACCAAAGTCAATGCTGTCAACGTCGATGCCGAGCTTTCCCATGTTCTTAAGGAACAGGTCGGAAGCTCCAGCATCTACTAAGATCTTCTTGTCTCCAAACTCCACCAGGACGCACAGTCCCCACTCTCCGGAGATTTCTTCGTTTGAAATGTTATCTACTATTACTGTCAGCTTTGTTTTCATACTTTTTCCCTCTTTTCTCCTTAAAAGTATAGCAAACGTGGCGTGGATGACAATATAATAAGAGTTGGAACACTTGCAGAGAGGTTTGCAAATGTGCGCAGGGAGTTTAAATATGGCAGGAATTTTGTACGCCGTAGGGGTTGGACCGGGAGATCCGGAGCTTCTTACCCTTAAGGCTGTAAAGGTGATAAATAAGGCAGATGTGATCGCTTGTCCCGCAAAAGGCGGCACTGCAGGCGTTGCATATGAGATAGCAAAAGGAGCCTGTCCTGAGATCGAGGAAAAAGAGAAGATCCTTCTTGATTTCCCCATGAAAGAGGAGGGGCTAGATGCAGCTCATCAGGAGGTTGCAAAGAGGATAGTTGATGTTCTTGGGAAAGGCAGGAGCGTGGCTTTTCTTACTTTGGGAGATCCTGGCTTTTATTCCACCTTTTTCTATATTTCAGAGATGGTAAGTGATATGGGTTTTGAGATCCAGATTGTGAGCGGAGTGACCTCTTTTTCCGGTATATCTGCAAGACTGAACATACCGATAGCACTTGGCAGGGAAAATGTGCTGATCACAACCGGAGAATTTAAGGATTTTGACGGAACACTTATCATCATGAAGGCAGGCAGCAAGCTGAAGGGATTAAAAACATGCGTTATCAAATGTGGCAAAAAGGCCTGGCTTGTTGAGAACTGCGGAATGGAGTCTGAGAAGGTTTATGAGGACGTACATGTGATTCCCGATGAGGCGGGGTATTTTTCTGTACTTATAGTCAAGTGACACAATGAGGCGAAGTTGGCAACTTTTTGCGAAAAGAAAGGATGAAGGTATGAGAGCACTATTTATTGGCGGAACCGGAACAATCAGCATGGGAATAGTTAGAAGGCTTTCTGAGGACCCTTTGTGGGAGGTATATCTTCTGAACAGAGGAAACAGGAAAAGTGAAGTCCCCGAGTCAGTTAAGCAGATCATTGCAGACATAACTGATGAAGAGGATGTAAAAAAGAAGCTTGAAGGAATGACATTTGACGTTGTAAGTGACTTTATTGCTTTCGATGTCAGTGCTGTTGAGCGGGATTACAGGCTCTTTGAGGGCAGGACCAAGCAGTATATCTTTATAAGCTCTGCATCTGCTTACAATAAGCCTGCAGCATCTTATGTGATAACAGAAGGGACAACCCTTGCAAACCCTTACTGGGAGTACTCAAGGAACAAGATTGCCTGTGAGGAATTCCTTTTACGCAAGTACCGTGAAAATGGCTTCCCTGTAACAATTGTAAGGCCAAGCCACACCTATGATGAGAGACATATTCCGCTGGGAGTTCACGGAAATAAGGGCTTTTACCAGGTAATAAAGAGAATGCAGGAGGGCAAGCCCGTTATTATTCAGGGCGATGGTTCCTCTTTGTGGGCTCTTACTTTTAACAGCGATTTTGCATTAGGCTTTACGGGGCTTATGGGCAACCGACACGCTATTGGAGAGGCTTTCCAGATAACAGGAGATGAGATCCTTACCTGGGACCAGATCTATAGGACTATTGCAGATGCTCTTTCTGTAGAACTTAAGGCATACCACGTTTCATCTGAGTTCCTTGCTGAGGTGGGTGAGAAGTACGGCTACGATTTCAGGGGAGGGCTTCTTGGAGACAAGGCAGTATCTGTGGTGTTTGACAATGCCAAGCTAAAAAGGCTTGTGCCTCAGATGACCACAAATATTCCATTCCATAAGGGGGTCCGTATGGCTCTTGACTATGTGCTTTCACACCCTGAAGAATATGAAGAGGATCCTGAGTTTGACAAGTTCTGTGATAAGGTTATAAGTGCATTAGAAGATGCAAAGAAAAAAGTAATAGAATGAATGGAAAAGGTGAGATATTATGACTCGTAGAGAAGCTGCCATGGCAAATTTTTTGAAGGGCTATAATTGTTCACAGTCAGTAGCACTGGCTTTTGCGGACATGATTGATATAGATGAAGCCACGTTATCAAAGCTCTCATCCTCTTTTGGTGGAGGAATGGGGAGGCTAAGAGAGGTGTGCGGCTCTGTCAGCGGAATGTTCATGGTCGCAGGGCTGTTATATGGCTATGATGGACCTGAAACCGGACAGCTGAAGGCAGATCATTATGCCAGGATACAGGAGCTGGCAAGACGATTTGAGGAAAAGCATGGATCCATTGTCTGCAGAGAACTGCTTGGCTTAAGTGTTAGGCACGATGTTCCAGTTCCTGAAGCAAGGACCTCTGAATACTACAAAAAACGCCCCTGCCCGGAGATAATAGGTGATGCTGCGGAGATCCTGGAGCAGTTCATTAACGAACAAAACGAGCAAAACAGCTAAATGCTTGCAGGTAACGATTATGGGAAACGAAAATGGAACATGGATAATGTATGGCGTTGACTGGGATGATCCTGAATGCCTTCA
>NZ_JAGAYD010000266.1 GCF_017940685.1 Butyrivibrio sp.
GCCTCTTTTAAAGCCAACAACAATCTATGTTCTGACCATCTCTGTATATGCAGGACTTGCTATGTTCCTTGAGTCATATATGTTATGGGCAGGCAATTCATCACCAAACAATATAGGTCTTACCATCGTAGGCTACCTGTATAAGCGTGGTATTGAAAAGAACAATATGGGATACGCCTGTGCAGTAGGAGTAGTGCTTCTTGTCGTTGCGCTCATCATCAACTTTGCTCAGCTTATTCTCAACGGAACATTTAAAAAGGAGGAGGATTGATCATGTCAAACAACGCACATCAGAATCTTTCTCACACTCCAAAACATATTATATGTTCAATACTTGGAACCGGATTTTTTGTATGCCTCTGTGCGATCATTTCATTTCCGGTTATAGCAGGTCTTTTGGCCTCCTTCAGACCAGGAACTGAGCTGATCAGAAAGGGACTTGCTCTGGATCTTGATCCAACCACAATGACACTTGCCAACTACAAGTACCTTTTTGGCGGCAATCAGGACAGCAGAAAGTACTTTATGTGGTACAAGAATTCTCTTCTGATAACAGTACTGTCCGTAGTATTGACCCTTCTTATCTGCTACTTTGTGGCATACGGTCTTACTATGTACAATTTCAAGCTTCAGAACCTGCTGTTTACGCTGGTTATCGCTACTATGATGGTGCCTTTTGAGATCCTGATGCTTCCTATGTACAAAGAGATAATCGCCCTTGGCCTTATCGACACCTACGTGGGAGTCATAATTACTGGACTTTGCAGCGCCTCCACCATATTCTTCTTCAGGCAATATATGACGGGTTTGCCAAAAGAGCTACTGAGCGCTGCAAGAATCGATGGTGCCAACGAGTACTACATTTCTGTTAAGATCATCATGCCACTGGTAAAACCGGCATTTGCATCAATGGGTATCCTTTGTGCAATGGGTTCCTGGAATGCCATCCTTTGGCCACTGCTGGTTCTTAAGGGAGCAGAGAAGTTCACACTTCCTATCGGACTTAATACTCTTCTTACCCCTTATGGCAATAACTACGATGTGCTCATTGCGGGTTCAATGTTTGGTATTCTTCCGATATTCATCATCTTCCTTGTGTTCCAGAAGTACATCATCGATGGTATGACAGCTGGAGCAGTTAAGGGCTGATGCAAAATGTGAGGGGGAAAAGGAAATACGTTTTATGGATACAAGTAAGTTACTAAAATATAACGAGCCCTGGATACTTCAGAGGGCTGACCCATACGTTTACAGGCATGATGACGGAACATACTATTTTACAGCTTCCGTCCCTGCCTACGATGGGATCGTGCTTCGGAGCGCAAGTAGTCTGTCTGAACTGGCTTTTGCCCCTGAAAAAGAGATCTGGCACAAGCACGATGACGGTCCTATGAGTGTCCACATCTGGGCTCCGGAGCTGCACTATCTTGATGGCGCATGGTATATCTACTTTGCAGGCGGTGAAAAGGACAACATCTGGAACATCAGGCCCTACGTACTTAAGTGTCAGGGGCAGGATCCAATTAACGATAAGTGGATAGAGCTTGGCAAGATGAAAAGAGCTGATGGAGACGATTTTTCTTTTGAAGCATTTTCTCTTGATGGCACAGTGTTTGAGAACAAAGGTGATAACTACTACGTCTGGGCAGAAAAGGTTGGTGTTGGCAGACAGATAAGTAATCTCTACATAGCGCGGATGGAGTCACCAGATAAGCTGGCAACCGTTCAGGTCATGCTAACTACACCTGATTATGACTGGGAGAGAGTAGGATACTGGGTCAACGAAGGGCCCGCGATTTTAAAGCATGGGGACAAGATCTTTTTGACATACTCAGCCAGCGAAACCGGCAAGGCTTATTGCATGGGCATGCTGAGTGCAGATAAGGATTCAGATCTTTTGGATCCAAGGTCCTGGACAAAAGAAAGATACCCTGTCCTTAAATCTGATGAGGAGCTGGGAATATATGGCCCGGGTCATAACTCTTTTACCAAGGACGAAGATGGCACAGACATCTGTGTATATCACGCAAGGAGCGATGAGGAGATAATAGGAGATCCTTTGTACAATCCAAACCGCCATGCGAGGCTGATGCCTGTTAAGTGGAATGATGAGGGGTGGCCAGTATTTAGTTTTAGATAAGATGGCAATAAATGGGCAATACCCGACTGTCATCAAGGAGAAATAATAGTTTGAAAGATAATACAATAAAGAGGCTGATTGGGACACTGGCAGCAGGTTTCCTGATCTGTTCCATGGTCGGAGGATGTGCAATGGAAAACAGTAAGCCTTCAGTGCTGCCAAATGAACTAAAGGAAGAAGATATCAAGAAAGGGTCAGTTAAGACTGCAGGGTCTTTGCATGATCCCCAGATAATAGTGGGAGACGACGGAACATATTACTGCTACGGTACCCACATGACAGCTGCAACTTCAAATGACCTTGTTACCTGGAAGAGCTGGGCCAACAAGGTTACAAAAGCCAACAAGATCTTCGATAATCTTTTGGTGGAACCCTTTGATGCTTTTTCATTTGTGGGCAAGAACTCTGAGAGAAGGTACTCGGTGTGGGCACCAAGTGTCATTTACAACAAGACCACAGGCAAGTACATGATGTACTTCTGCACAACTTCTACTTATATTAAGTCCAATATTACAGTGGCGGTTTCTGATAATATAAAAGGCCCTTACCACTATGAAAAGACCATAATCTATTCAGGCTTTACCAAGTCCGATGCCATTAAGACCAATTACTACGACATAATGGGAGAGGACAAGGAGCTACGTAAAAGATATATCACTGCCGCAGGTTTTAATAACCAGCTGTGGCCCAATGCCATAGATCCTGCAATGTTCTATGATAAGGATGACAGGCTGTGGATGGTATATGGATCATGGTCAGGAGGAATTTTCCTTCTTGAGCTGGATAAAGAGACTGGAGATCCAATCCATCCTGTTACTGACGATGATGCAGAGATCGATGCTTATTACGGAAAGAGGCTTATTGGCGGCGGTCATCATCCTATAGAAGGTCCATACATTCACTACGACGAGGACACAGGTTATTACTATCTCTTTTTGTCCTACGGAAATCTTCAGGCAGATGGTGGCTATCAGATAAGAGTTCTCCGCGCAGAAACCCCTGATGGAACCTACACTGATCTGTCAGGAAAGAGCCTTGGAATAGACGGGGATCTGGATGCTTTTGCTGATTATGGGACTAAGCTTATGGGTAACTACACGCTTCCAAGCTTAGATGTGACTTACATGGCTCCCGGCGGACAGTCAACCTTTAAGGATAAGGATGGCAAGCTCTACATAGTTTATCATCAAAGGTATGCTGATAAGGGTGAAACTCACAATGTAAGAGTTCATCAGATGGCCATGAATGAAGACGGCTGGCCCTGCATATTCCCTTTTGCTACATCGGGAGAGACTCTTTCTACAGAGGGTTATAGTCAGAGCGATCCAGTAGGAACTTTTTACATATTAGATCATGGACTTTCAGTGGACTCCAAGGTTAACAAGCCTGTAAAATGCTCCTTTAAAAACGGGAAGATCTCAGGAGATCTAAAAGGGGAGTATACTGTTAAGGACGGCAGCAACTATGTGACTATTACCATAGATGGCATAGAATACAAGGGTGTGATGATCAACATGACTGATGAGGCGGGTAATAATACATTCTGCATCAGTGCTGTTGGAAATAATAATCATTCCATATGGTGTGTTCACTATATGGAGTAAAAAGGAAAGGATGAAAAAATGGCTAAGCTAGTTATCAACGAAACCAAGAAGCTTGGAACAGTTGCACCAGAGATTTACGGACATTTTTCGGAACATCTGGGAAGATGTATTTATGAAGGACTTTATGTAGGAGAGAACTCTGATATTCCTAACGTAAACGGAATGCGTAAAGATGTAGTGGATGCTCTTAAAGAGATCCAGGTTCCTGTACTTCGCTGGCCAGGTGGATGTTTTGCAGATGAATATCACTGGAAAGATGGTATCGGCGAAAAGTCAAAACGTAAAAAGATGGTAAATACTCATTGGGGCGGAGTAACAGAGGACAACAGCTTTGGAACCCATGAATATATGGAGCTGTGCAAACAGCTTGGCTGCAAGACCTATGTAAACGGAAACCTCGGAAGCGGCACTGTTCAGGAGATGAGCGAGTGGGTTGAGTACATGACCTTTGACGGTGAATCCCCAATGTCCAACCTGCGCAAGGAAAACGGTTCAGAAAAGGCCTGGACAGTAGACTACTTTGGAGTTGGTAACGAGAACTGGGGCTGCGGCGGAAACATGACCCCTGAGTACTATGGTAATGAGTACCGTCGTTATCAGACATACGTAAGACAGTACGATGACAAGAAGCCTATCAAAAAGATTTGCTGTGGCGCCAATGTAGATGACTATCACTGGACTGAGCAGGTACTTAAGACATGCTTTGACCACGCACCTGAGCATTTACATGGATTCATGGATCTTCTTTCCCTTCATTATTATGATATGCCTTTCGGATGGGAGCCAAAGGTAAGTGCTACAGAGTTCGACGAGGATGTTTATTATAGAACACTGAAGCAGGCTTACAGAATGGAAGAGCTTGTATCAAGACACAGCGCTATCATGGATCAGTATGATCCTGAAAAGAAGATCGGAATGTCTGTTGATGAGTGGGGAACATGGTACAAGGTTGAGGAAGGAACAAATCCGGGATTCCTCTACCAGCAGAACACAGTACGTGATGCTCTTGTAGCCGGAATCACACTGAACATCTTTAACAAGCACTGCGACAGAGTTAAGCTTGCGTGCATCGCACAGATGATCAATGTTCTTCAGTCAGTAATACTTACTGATGGCGAGAAGATGCTTCGCACACCTACTTATCACGTATTCCACCAGTATCGTCACCACCAGGGTGCTGAGCTTTTGGAGAGTTCACTGTCTGGAACAGGAAGTATCGGAGAGGGCGCTACCTGCGTTCCTGAGATCACTGAGTCTGTAACTGAAAAAGACGGAGTGATAAATATTACACTTTGTAACCTTTCAATGACAGACAGTAAGGCACTTGATGTTCAGCTTGCTGAAGATAAGGACTACGAAGTTGTCGAAGCTGCTGTTGTTGGTGATTGCGATCCTCATAACCATAACACCTTTGAGAATCCTGATCTGGTTGTAGAGAAGGCCTTTGACGGATGCAAGAAGGTTGCAGGTAATAAGTTTACTCTTAATATTCCTGCTGCCAGTGTAGTAGAGATCAGACTTAAATAAAGAACATAAGAAAGAGGCAGAGCAGATCACTGCGCTGCCTCTTTTTAAAAGAAAAAGGGGAAACTACTTCATGAGTAAAAGAAACATCTGCGTAACAGATCCTGTTTGGAAAAAGTATAAGGAGCTGGTGAGAAAAGAAATGATCCCTTACCAGTGGGCGGTGCTTAATGACAGCATCGACATCTCTATAGAAAGGGAGAGAAATGATGCTTCTATTCCCAATGAAAAGAGTCATGCTATTGCAAATTTCAAGATTGCAGCAGGGCTTGAAAAGGGAGATCACTACGGCTGGGTTTTCCAGGACAGCGACGTGTACAAGTGGCTTGAAGCAGTTTCATACTCCCTTACTGACACCTGGGATGATGCGCTTAAAACTCTGGCAGATGGCGTTGTTGAACTGATCTCAAAGGCGCAGCAGCCCGATGGATATATAGGCACTTACTTTACTATAAAATGTCCGGAGCGAAGATACATGCGCCTTGCAGAGAGCCACGAGCTATATTGTATGGGACATCTGTTGGAAGCGCTTGTGGCATATAAGCTTGCAACAGGAAGTGAACTGGCAATAGATGTTGCTGAAAAAGTAGCTGCACACCTGTGTGATACATTTGGACCGGAAGAAGGCAAGTATCATTTTGCTGATGGCCATGAAGAAATAGAGATAGGCCTGATGAAGCTCTATCACATCACTGGGACAGAAAAATACAGAGACCTTGCTGAGTACTTTTTAAAGGTAAGAGGCGATTCTCCAAAGGAGTGGAGCAGATTAAAATCCATGGATAAGGGCGGAAATATTCTTGGGGGTATTTCCACAGAGCCTATGAAATACAATCAGACACACCTTCCTGTAGAAGAGCAGGACACAGCAGAGGGGCATGCGGTAAGATTGGTCTATATGTGTACTGCAATGGCAGATGTGGCTAAGGCCTCCGGAAATAAAGAATTTGAAAAAGCCTGCAAAAAGATCTGGCGAAATATTGTAGATAAGCGCATGTTCATCACAGGAGGCATCGGCTCCACCGTTCTTGGAGAGTCCTTCACCCTGGACTATGATCTTCCAAACGACACTATGTACTGTGAGACCTGCGCATCAATTGGACTTATCTTTTTTGCGAAGCAGATGCTTAACCTTGAAAGAAATTCAGAGTATGCAGATGTGATGGAAAGAGCTCTCTACAACACCGCTCTTTCAGGGATGGCCCTTGATGGAAAGCACTTTTTCTATGTAAATCCCCTTGAGGTTGTACCGGAAAAAGGAAAGCTGGATCCAACAAAGAGCCACGTAAAAAGCGTTCGTCCCCAGTGGCTTGGCTGTGCCTGCTGTCCTCCAAACCTTGCAAGGCTCATAACTTCTGTGGAAGATTACATCTATTCAGTATTTGACGATGCAGTGCTTGTTGATCTGTTTATTGCCTCAGAGATGTCCTTGGAAGATAAGGGTAAAAAGATATCCATCAGGCAAAAGACTGATTATCCAAGAAGCGGAAAAGTTCTTTTCGAAATAGAAAATAAAGAAGATACAGATGTGACCATTGGAATCCGTCTTCCCGGCTGGAGAGATGAAGTAAAGGGAAGTGTTGATGGCAGCGCAGTAGAGATCGCAGAAAAATGTGGATACTGGTATGTTCAGGTTCCAAAGGGAGAGCACAGCATCCTGCTTGATATGGAGATAAAGCCTAAGAGATGGTATGCAAATCTTAATGTATCAGAGGATATCCATAAAGTGGCAGTGGCAAGAGGTCCACAGGTGTACTGCGTTGAGGGTAAAGACAACGGAGAAGACCTCCACACGCTGGTGTTGAAAAAAGACTCAGAGCTTACAGACCACTTTGAAGAGGGGCTTTTAGAAGGAGTATCTGTCGTAGATGGCGAAGGCATAAGATTTACTGAAGGCAGCAGGGAAGGCGAACCCGCAGCTCTTTATACAGACCGTCCACGATTTGAAAAACAGCCGGTAAAGATTCATTTTATCCCTTACAGTACCTGGGGAAACCGCGGTGAGAACGAGATGAGGGTATGGCTCCTGGAAGAGTAAATGCATAGAAGAGGTGCCGGTTTTTTTAAGAGCGTGACAAAATAAAGATAATAAAAAAGACCCTCATGTGAGGGTCTTTTCTAATAACACTAAAGAACTGTATTACTGCATGTTTGCTGGTCCCTGAGCGTCTGCCTGTGAAGCAAGAACTCTTGTGTCAGTTGTGTAGTCGTACTGACCAGGAGCTACCTTGCTTGCGTCAGCAAGTAGCTTGATTGAACCAACGATTGTGATGATGTTTGCAAATACAGCGAATCCTGTTGAAACAGGCTTCTCAATGCGCTCCATAACGTCCTTGAAAACTACAGTGCCAACAGCTACTGTAAGAACAGTTACGATAAGGCTGCAGATGCTTGCGATTGCGCTGATCCTTGATGTGATTGCGCTGAATACTACAAGAATTACAGGATAAAGCTTAACAACGATTGCAGGAAGTGCAACGCCAAAAACTTTGATCTTGTCTACGTTTCCGTAAGTAGCATCAACCTTACCAAATGTGTTGAGGAATGGGATAAATCCAAACCATGCATTTGAGTAGTTACGAGCCTTAAGGTACTTGTAAATACCGATCGCATCAACAAGATAAACAACAAGGCAGATAATAAGTGCAACTACAATTGCTGCAGCGCCTACGCCTAAAAGCGCAGCCATCATTTCAGTATCACTCATCTTTTTTTCCTCCTCAAAGATAGATTTTTATATACTGCAACCCATTATACTACAAAAGTATGAGAAATAAATAACAATTTAACAAAGTTATGCTTTTCTTTTATAGAGCTAAATATTACAATTGAGTCTATGACTAAAGGTTCCATTACTAAAAACCTCATATTGTTTGCGATCCCGCTGTTTTTTGGACAGCTCCTTCAGCAGCTATACAATGTTGTGGATTCAGTTGTTGTGGGGAATGTTCTTGGAAAAGAGGCTTTGGCTGCAGTAAGTACTACCGGAAGTCTTATCTTTCTGATGGTTGGATTTATCAACGGCCTGTTTATGGGCAGCAGCGTTATCATAGGTAAGCGCTATGGAGCCGGAGACCTTAAAGGCGTGTCGATAGCCTCTCACACTGGAATAACTTTTGCCATCATCATGGGAATAGTCATGACGGTATGGGGATATTTCTTTACACCACATCTTCTGTCGTGGATGGGAACTCCAGAGGATGTAATGCCCAATTCTGTGCTATACTTCAAGATATATTTTTTAGGCGGTCTTGGAAACATTATGTACAGCGCCTGTTGCGGCGTGTTCCAGGCTATGGGAGATTCAAGACACCCCTTGTACTACCTGGCTGTAAGTACCATCATCAACACTGTTTTAGATATCTACTTTGTGAAGTATGCAGGATTTGGTATAGGAGGAGCAGCTTTTGCCACTATCATAGCCCAGTTCATAAGTGCTATACTTGCCTTTATTAAGCTTACAAGAGTAGATGGCCCTCACAGGATATATATAGGCAGACTCAGGATGGATCCGCTTACTATTAAAAAAGAGCTTATGATGGGATTTCCAACAGGAATCCAGAACAGTGTTATTGCAATAGGAAACGTGGTTGTTCAGTCCAATATAAATGCCTTTGGCGCAGCAGCCATGGCAGGGTGCGGCAGTTACTTTAAGCTTGAGGGATTTGTCTTTTTACCTATTACATGTATGTGTATGGCTCTTACCACCTTCGTAAGCCAGAACCTTGGCGCAGGCGAGAGTGAGAGAGTTAAAAAGGGAAATATAATTGGAAGCGCAATTGGAGTTGGATGCGCTGAGATCATTGGAGTTATTGTATTTTTATTTGCGCCGGTTCTCCTTAGGATGTTTTCTTCGGAACCGGAAGTACTTGCTATTGGTGCAACGCAGGCAAGGACCGAAAGCCTTTTTTATTGCCTTCTGGCTCTTAGCCACTGCCTCGCAGGAATATACAGAGGAGCTGGAAAAACCACGGTTCCCATGATAGTTATGCTTTCAAGCTGGTGTCTTCTTAGAATAACCTACATCACTTTGATCGTCAGGATCATCCCGGTTGTAAATGTTATCTTCTGGGCTTATCCACTTACCTGGTCAGTAAGTTCGATCATATTTATCATCTATTATTTCAAGGGACATTGGCTTAGAATAGGTACTAATTAATACTCAAAAGAGGAGAAAAAGTATGAAAGAGTTTTTAAAAAGGAAAGACATTGAGATCTCATTAAAGAGATACGGAATCGATGCACTGGGCGCTATGGCGCAGGGACTTTTCTGTTCACTGCTCATTGGAACCATCATCAACACCATCGGAACCCAGTTCCGCATTCCATTTCTTATGAAGACTGTGGCAACCATCTCAGGTGTTGATTACACTGTTGGCGGACTTGCAACAGCAATGAGCGGTCCCGCAATGGCAGTTGCTATCGGCTATGCACTTAAGTGCCCACCACTTGTTCTTTTCTCAATGATCACTGTTGGTTTTGCATCAAACGCTCTCGGCGGAGCAGGCGGCCCTTTGGCAGTTCTGTTCGTTGCTATCATTGCAGCCGAGTTTGGTAAAGCGGTTTCAAAAGAGACCAAGGTCGATATTTTGGTCACTCCACTTGTTACTATAGCTGTAGGAATTTTCTTTTCCTGGCTCATTGCTCCTCCCCTTGGAAAGGCAGCAATGTCAATCGGTAACCTTATCATGTGGGCAACAGAGCTTCAGCCATTCCTTATGGGAATCCTCGTTTCTGTTGTAGTTGGTATGGCGCTTACACTTCCTATCTCATCTGCAGCTATCTGCGCAGCTCTCGGACTTACAGGTCTTGCAGGCGGTGCAGCAGTAGCGGGCTGCTGTGCTCAGATGGTAGGTTTTGCAGTAATCTCCTTCAAGGAGAATAAATGGGGCGGACTTGTTTCACAGGGAATCGGAACATCAATGCTCCAGATGGGCAACATCATCAAGAATCCAAGAGTATGGATCGCACCAACACTGGCTTCAGCCATCACTGGACCTATCGCAACCTGTGTATTCAAGCTTCAGATGAACGGCGCTCCTGTATCATCAGGAATGGGAACCTGTGGACTTGTTGGTCAGATCGGTGTTTACACCGGATGGGTAAAAGAGATCTCAGAGGGCACAAGATACGCCATCACAGCCTTTGACTGGACTGGACTTGTACTTATTTCCTTTGTGCTTCCTGCAATTTTTTCACTTATCATCCACCTTGTAGTAGTTAAGCTTGGATGGGTAAAAGAGGGCGATCTTAAACTCCAGTAATAACAAAGGAGAAGCTTAAATGTTTGAGATTCCGGCCATAATCTTATATGCAGCCAGTGTGGTTGCCATAGCCATTTTGGTCTTTGTGGTTGTCAGAAGTTACATTAAGAACAACCCCAAGGAACTTCCCATGGACGAGATGGAGGGCCACGACTTCGAGTACTACTGTGCGGACCTTTTGAAGGCATCAGGATTTCTTGAGGTGGAAGTCACTAAGGGCTCAGGAGATTTTGGCGCTGATATCCTTGCTGAAAAGGATGGAGTTACCTATGCTTTTCAGTGCAAGTGCTACGACAAACCTATTGGTGTCAAGGCTGTTATGGAGATCTACGCCGGAAGAGATTACTACGACAGGATGGTTGGAGTTGTAATGACCAATCAGTACTTCACCCAGCCTGCTGTAGAACTGGCAAAAAAGCTCAATATCATGCTTTGGGACAGAGGATATCTTGACAATATGGACTCGTAATGGAAAAGAGGTTTAGGTGAAAAAGATTCTTTTAACCAATGACGATGGAATACAGGCAGATGGAATTGTAAGGCTTGCAGAAGTTGCCAGGGACTTTGGCGAGGTATGGGTTGTGGCTCCTGATTCAGAGAGAAGTGCCATGTCCCACAGCCTGACGTTAAGGCGAAGGGTTGAGGTCTGGGAAGTGGATTTTCCTGTTTCCGGTGTAAAGGCCTTTGCCTGCAATGGCAAACCTTCAGACTGCGTGAGGATCGGGGCTCTTAACATAGTTCCCGGAAAACCGGACTGCGTTATGACCGGTATCAATTATGGATACAACGTGGCGGCAGACCTTCAGTATTCTGCTACTGTGGGAGCAGCTCTGGAAGCTTCCTTCCAAAAGCTTCATGCCATCGCTTTTTCAGAGAGCAATAACGGCATTCATGAAGTAACAGATAAGTATATCAGGGACATAATGGCTGAGCTCATTGACAGGCCCCTGGATGCATGGCAGATCTGGAACGTCAATTTCCCTGGCTGCATGGTTTCTGAGTGCAAGGGAATAATGAGGAATGCTAAAGTGTCCAAGGACGGCTTCTATGAAGACCGCTATGATGTTATAGATGTGTCCGAGGGCAGGAAGTCATACATGGTTGACGGTATTCGCAGATGGGAAGCCGGCGAGGGTACAGACCTATATGCCATGATCAATAATTATGTTTCAATCGGAGTAGTAAATAATCTTTCATGATCTTAAGAATAGAAGACGATTTTGATTTAAAGAAAATAGCTGACAGCGGGCAGTGCTTCAGATTTAATGAGTGTGGAGACGGCTCATACAGTGTTTCTGCTTTTGATAAGCACATGTTCGTAAGCGAACTGGATGATAACAGATACGAGTTTGGCTGTAGCAAGGAAGAATTTGAAGAGTTCTGGAAAAACTATTTTGACCTGTCGTTATCATACAAGGATATCCGCAGAAAAATAGATAAGAAAAAGGATCCTTATCTTTATGCTGCTTCAGAGTTTGGCAAGGGCATCAGGATCCTCAGGCAGAACCCCTGGGAGATGCTGATCTCTTTTATCATATCCCAGAGAAAGAATATTCCAGCCATCAAGGCTTCAATAGAAAAGCTATGCAAACTCGCTGGTGAAGAGATCGGCGAAGATGAAAGAGTCGGTATCATCTACTCTTTCCCAACACCTGACAAGCTGGCAGCTCTTTCAATGGAGGAACTCTCTTCCTGTAGCCTGGGCTATAGAGACAAGTACGTCCACCAGGCAGCACTTGATGTTTGTAGCGGTGCTGTGGACCTGGAGTCCTGGGTGAACCTTGATGACGACGCTCTTATGGAAAAGCTCCTGTCTCTGTACGGTGTAGGAGTTAAGGTTGCCAACTGCGAGATCCTCTTTGGATACCACAGGTTAGATGCCTTCCCAAAGGACGTATGGATCAACAGAGTTTTGGATCTTAAGTATCCTGATGGATTTATGTTCGATGAGTATGCTCCATATAACGGCATCATGCAGCAGTACCTGTTCTTCTATTCAAGAATGGACGGACTAACTGAATAAAAACAAGACAGGGGTGGACCATGGGGACGGGGTAAGTGGTTCATTGGGAGTCATCCCAATGAA
>NZ_JAGAYD010000267.1 GCF_017940685.1 Butyrivibrio sp.
ACCGTAGGGTATAACAAACACGAAAAGCATCGCATATGATGTCGAGAATGAAAAGCCAAGAAGCCCGAACACTGTCAGCAGGATGGATACGATCACGATCCACTTTGTATGAAATCTTCTGATCATCCTTGGGCTGATCAGTGCCGATATTATCGTCATAAATGAAATTGCCATCGAAACATAACCAGCATACGAAGATGGAACTCCAAAGGCCACCTGCATAGTAGGCCAGCCTGATCCCAGAAGGGAATCCGGTAGCCCAAGACTAACAAATATCAGATATATTACTGCAAGCAAAAGAGAATACATACTTCATTACCTCCATCTGTCTCTTCGTTTGTACCGCAAATATGGCAACCTTGTCTTATAGCAGTTTCTGTGTTTTTAATCTTTCAACAAGTTCAGAAGTCTGTTCTATGATAGTTTCATCAGAATACTTGTTTTTTATCTTTGCCCTTTTGATGGTTTCAAAAACTCCACAAATCATAAAGGTAAGCTTAAACTCGTCTTCTATATTGTCCGGAGCGCTTGCATAATAAGAAATAATGCGCTCCTCCAGGCTATTAATTAGTACATGAAATCGTCCGCTATACAGTGGTTGCAATTCCTTCTTATGTTTGTCTAAAATAATGGGCATGTTTGAGATAAACGCCTTGGATTCATTGACAAAATTAGCTTTATCAACCAGTTCCTTGGTTATATCATCCATGATTTCCTCCTCCAATGCTTCTGACAGATCAGAAACATCTTTGTAATACTTATAAAATGTGGTTTTGTTTATCAGCGCAATATCGCAAATTTCCTTTACCTTAACACGCTCTAACTCAGTCCTTTCTCTTATTAGTAAGAAAGCATCCCTAATGGCTTTTTTTGTCTTAACTACCCTTAAGTCCATAAATATCCTCCAATTACAACAACTGTTTTCCAGTTTCGTTGTTTATCCTACTAATTCCAAAAATCATCTCTTGAATTCAGCAACTATAGTTGCTAAACTAACAATCATTGAATAAATCTTACTATAATCTTATGGAGGTTTCAAATG
Organism: Butyrivibrio sp.; assembly: GCF_017940685.1. Taxonomy (GTDB): domain Bacteria; phylum Bacillota; class Clostridia; order Lachnospirales; family Lachnospiraceae; genus Butyrivibrio. The sequence goes on from NZ_JAGAYD010000267.1 coordinate 1,043, forward strand.
AATAATAAGAAAAATATAATTAAATCCGTAATACTTGCAGCACTGGTGGGAACAATTACTGTTCTTGGGCTAACTATTCTTATTTATGCTACCTTTTTTCAAAACTGGCTATCAGCCTATGTAGAACTTACGCCGGATATTGTTGCGATAATATCGAGAGAAAATGTCAATATGTTCACCATGATAATGGCAAACATAGCCCATGGCTTCCTCATTGCCATTGTCCTATATTGGGGTGAGTTCTTTACCTCAAAGCAAGGAGCTGTTGCAGCAGGAACGATAGCATTTTTAACTGAACTATATTTTTGCTTCTCGCAGTACTCCATTCTAAAAACTATGTCTCTAGTTACTGCTATAGCGGATACCTGTATGTGGACATTTATAAATCTATTCGTAGGAATTGCAATTTCATGGGTGTATAGAAAAACTCTAAGCAGTGTATCTCAATAAGTTAAGTTTTTTCTATGAAAACAGCCCGTATCTGATGAAATACTGTTTTTCTCGCAGGTAATCGGGGCAGCCGGATGACTGCCCCAATCTGCCATTAACTTCCTCAAGCGGTCTCTGAACATTATGCCAGAGCCGTCTCCTTATAGTGCTATAATGCAAATGCTTTAGCACAGCAGTTCACTATAAATTCTCAGGTCCTCATCTTTAAATACATTAAAAATAACCTTCTTTATCCTTTGATTCTTATCAAGATGATCTTTCACAGTCTTTACTGCAATCTCAGCTGCCATATCCTGTGGAAATCTGAAAACTCCGGTAGATATACAGCAAAAAGCAATGGACTCCACTCCGTTCTCTGCAGCAAGTTCAAGGCACGATCGATAGCAGCTTGCCAGAAGCTCCTTATCTTCTTCCGTTACATCCCATTGGATAATCGGACCCACTGTATGTAGGATATACTTTGCAGGCAGATTGTATCCTGACGTAATCTTAGCCTGTCCTGTAGGTTCTTCGTGCCCCTGGGCTTGCATAATGTCATTCATTTTAAGGCGGAGCTCTACACCAGCGTAAGTATGGATATAATTATCAATGCAAGAATGAAGAGCTGAAAAACAGCCCAGCATCTGGCTATTGCAGGCATTAACAATAGCATCACACTTCAAAGTTGTGATATCTCCCTGCCATATGTATAGTCTGTCATCAGCTTTAGTCGGGGTAAGTTCTGAAGCATCAGTAATCCTACGCTCCCTGTTTCTCTCCTGCAGATACTCATCCTGAATCTTAAGGAAATCCTCTCCAATCGGATCCGGCATTCTGACGTTCATAAGAGAACGAAGGAGCCTCCTTTGTTCGTCCGCAGTTTCAGGTATACCAATCGCCCTTATCTTTTTCTGTTCATTTAAAAGATACTCTATAAGATAAACTCTTCTCTCATCCTGGGTCATGTGTTACCGCCTTTCGCTTATTTCTTAAGTGCTATAAGAACATCACCAATGTCACCATCTATGCAGATACTTCGCTTTGAAATATACTCCGGGCAGAAAGCTTCGCCATAATTAACGCAGGCATATACAGCATTCTCATTTTCTGCTGTTCTCTGCCAGAAGGGATACTTGATAATTACAGGTGTGTTTGCCCCTACTCCAAGCTCAAGATAAAGAACATGAAGGTTCTCATGTCTTCTCATAAAATCATTATATCTCTCGTTAGCAGCATACCAGCCGTCATCCTGTACGAAGCTATCATCTGCTCGAAGATTCATGATAAGAGGTTCATCACAGTCAGGACAGTAAGGAACATGCTCTTTCGGAATCTCCATCTTTACTTTTGAAAAATCAGGTTCTCCCGCCTCATTTATCGGAACTACCAGTTCTCCTTCGTCGCCAAAGGTAAATCCTTGTGCAAGAAGCATCTCTTTTACCTGTTCTTCATTATCGTATGTGACCTGCCTGCAGGGATCCGAACACTGCCAAAGGCCATAATCACCCTGAGTGTAGAACATACGCTTTTTATCAAATCCGGCTCTCTGGAACTGATGATCAACGTTGGTGGTAAGAACAAAATAATCTTTATCTTTTACAAGTTCCAAGAGGTTCCTGTAAACAGGCTTGGGAACGTCAACATATCTGTTCACATAGATGTGCCTTGACCACCATGCCCAGTATTCTTCCTTTGATTTAAAAGGATAAAAACCACCGGAATATATGTCCCTTATTCCATATTTATCAGCGAAGTCCTTAAAATACTTAAGAAATCTCTCTCCGCTATATGTAAAACCCGCCGAAGTAGAAAGACCCGCACCTGCTCCAATAACAATGGCATCTGCATTTTCTATTTCTTCCTTTAATCGGTTGATCTTATCTTCTATAGAAATCTTGTTCTGATAATCTATGCTTCCAAAAAGATTGTTTCCAAATATTCTCATGGCATCTCCTTTCTGTTTTTTGTTTAAAAAGAGCAGGTCGTTTAACCTGCTTCCTGCTCTTTGATCAATATCTTCATGTCTTTCGCCAGGTCCGCAAGAGTAGTCTTTGACAGACTTTCCAGCATGGCATTCTTTGCATCTGCAAGCTTATCGTCCAATAGTTGATGGACATTTCTGCCTACAGGACAGTTGGGATTGGGATTCTCATGGAATTTAAAGAACTCTGTATCTTTTTCCACTGCAAGAAGTACATCCTTAAGAGTTATGTCCTTTGGATCCATTGCCATTTCCGAGCCTCCGACTCCAGGCTTTGTTTTAATAAAACCAGCCTCTTGAAGCATAAGCAGCATATTTCTGACAATCACCGGATTCGCATTTACGCTTCCTGCCAGAAATGTAGATGTCGTTTTTGCTTTTCCGTCAAATTCTATGATTGCAAGTAGTATATGTGTGCTGACTGCCAGCTTACTTGAAAATTGCATAATTACCCTCTTTTCTTTGTGTTTTCTATTGTAATTATACAGATTACATCATCTCTTTACAACGGCACCTACAGGGCAGGCTCTAAAACAGTTCCCGCAATGCAGACAATGCTCCTGTCTAATAACAAGCGGCACATCGGATGTATCTATGCACTTTTGCGGACACGCGCCATAGCACGCCTGGCAACCGATGCATTTGTCTGTAATAAAATAGCCACCATGTTCCTTTTCCTGTACTTCGCTTCCAATGGTAAAACTGCCTCTGGTTATTGGTTTAGTAGACAGGTCAAAGAACTCTCCCGTACCTTCAGTCATTCTAAAGACTTCAAGTGCATTTCTGGTGGAAGGATCAGGATAGATTTCAGCCATATATGGATTCTCTGCAAATACTTCATCAAGCTTCTCAGTTCCGATACTTTCAATCTTTCCACGGATAGATACAGCTCTTTTATGTATTGATGCTTCCCTGACATCCATCCCTTCACCACCGCTCATTCCGGTAAGTGAAATATACTTCTGATCCGTTAGCTGTGAGTAAAACTCTTTTCCCTTAGCAGTAATGAAATAGAAGGTCTCATCATCCGCAAGCATTATATCTATAACCCTGGTTACCGGATGACCATCCTCATCTACTGTGGCCATGACAGTGCTGTGAATTTCATTCCTGAGAATTCTTAAGTAATCCTTTGTATCCATATCTTATCCCTCATCTAAAAACTGGTGCAGACTTTTAATTTTCAAGCCTGCACCTTAACTGATCTTTTTATGCTTCAATAACAACAGGGTCTGCTGTCATAGAATACTTTGTTGCCTTTGCATCCTCTACTCTAAGAACCTCAAAGATTCCATCTCCAAGAGTATAAAGGTTGCTAGGACCTGTAGGGTCTTCAAGCATAGCCTTTCTTGACTCATCATTATCATCACGAACAGCCTTTCCATTGATACGAATCCATGTGCCGTCCTTACCCATTCCACAGATTTCAATCTTGCTGTTCTTCTGAATCTGCTTGTAAACATCCTTTGTATTGTTTGTGCAGATATAAAGGCTGCCGTTGATTTCTGTAAGGGAGCTAAAAGGACGAACTCTTGGCTGATTATCCTCATCAAGTGTTGCTACATAAAATACTCCTGTTTTTCTAAGTTCTTCTACGATTTTGTTCATTTTGAAAATCCTCCTCGAAACTGTTGTAATTTGTTTTGTTACATCTGATGGTTGTAATATAACATGTTACAATTGCATTGTCAACTATTTTGTTACAACCTTTTTTTAAATTTTCTCAGCACGCAAAAAAACCCATGATTATCAGCCATTTGCCAATAATCATGAGCTCTATAAATGGTATTATAAAAAATGTGTTTCATGGAAAGTTATATTAAAAGATAAAGCCTTATAGTTCCTTATAATACGGACAAATATTCTCATAATGTCCATCCTTCATTCGAAATCCTCCAGGAATGGTTCCCAGTTGCGTGAACCCTAAACGTTCATACAGATGTCTCGCATGGGTATTGCTCTCCACAACCGCATTAAACTGAAGAACTCTGAAACCAAGTTCCTTTCCTTTCTGCAGACAGTCCTTAACAAGCTGCTCCCCTATATGTTTTCCTCTTACATCCGATGATACAGCATAACTGGCATTACAGATATGGCCACATCTTCCAACGTTATTAGGATGAAGTATATATAGACCGTAAATCTTGCCATCTTCCTCAGCTACACCGGTAAAACTTTGAGAGGCAAAGAACTCAGCCCCTTTTTCCAGGTCCAGTGTTTCTTCCTGAGGAAAAGCGATACCATCTTCAACAACCTCATTCCATATACGTATAATCTCCGCCAAATCATAATCAGAGTATTCTCTTACTTTCATAACCTCTCCTTAGCACAATTATTTAAAATATAATCTGTCCAATGATTTTGTTTAACCCTCACACTAAATTCTAATACAGCACCGGATATTTGATTATCCGATGCTGTTATTTTTATCTGCTAACCTGGGTCTCAATATAGCTTGTTACAAATGAAATAATGTTGATATTTTTTCTTGGTCTCCCGAATATCGAGTACCATACCGAGTACCACGGGAGTACCATTTTTCTATAAATTATAATGATTTATAACAAGTTACATACGAGAACAAATTACCACGAACCTAGTAAATATGCGCTTTCATAGAGTTTTATGACTCTTTATGGAGATTCATGAAACAGGCGTTCATATAACGATTCCCAATTTCATGGTAATTTATCTCCTTTAAAACAATTATTTACATAAAAATAGCCCTAACACGGCGAATATATATTACCATGTCAGGGCAGATTTGTAAAAGAACTATGGGTTACCTCATGGCATCCTTCATGGAGCGTACATACTCACCAACGTACCTTGGACAGTCTCTTCCATACTTCTCAATTATCTTGATGATGGCTGAGCCCACGATGGCTCCGTCAGATATATCAGACATCTTCTTAGCCTGCTCTGGAATTGAGATTCCAAAGCCAATGGCACAGGGAATATCAGTGCTCTTTCTTATGGCTGCCACAATAGAATCAAGGTCTGTTGTTATCTCTTTTCTTGTGCCAGTAACTCCAAGGCTTGATACCACATAGATAAAGCCCTTGGCCTCTTTTGCAATCATGGCTATCCTATTTTCTGATGTAGGTGCTATGAGAGATACAAGGTCCACATCATACTTGTTGCAGATATCCTCAAATTCTTCCTTTTCTTCAAATGGAAGGTCCGGAAGGATAAGACCGTCTATTCCGATCTCATTGCAGGTTTTTATGAATTTATCTGCATCGTAGGAATATACTACATTTGCATAGGTCATAAATACCATGGGTATAGTTACTTCTTTTCGAAGCTCTCGCACCATGTCAAAAATCTTGTCGGTGGTAACTCCCCCTGTTAGTGCACGAAGATTTGCTCCCTGGATAACCGGGCCCTCTGCTGTTGGATCAGAAAAAGGAATACCAAGCTCTATAAGGTCAGCTCCATTTGCTACCATCTCTATTACAGCCTTTTTTGTGGTCTCAAGATCAGGATCACCGCAGGTTATAAAGGCGATGAATGCCTTTCCGTTTTCAAAAGCTCTTTTGATATTACTCATCACTCATCCTCCCCTACATATGTAACGCCCTTGTATCTTGCGATTGCTGCGCAGTCCTTGTCACCGCGGCCCGAGATTGTTATTACGATGATATCATCCTTACTCATCTTACCTGCGATCTTCATGGCATGAGCAACTGCATGAGCTGACTCAATTGCAGGAATGATGCCCTCTGTTTTAGAAAGATACTCAAAGGCGTTTACTGCCTCGTCGTCAGTTACAGGAACATACTCTGCTCTTCCAATGTCATGAAGGTGAGCATGCTCAGGGCCGATTCCCGGATAATCAAGGCCGGCTGAGATTGAATATACCGGGGCAATCTGACCATACTTATCCTGGCAGAAATATGACTTCATTCCGTGGAAGATTCCAAGCCGGCCGGTATTTATAGTAGCTGCAGTTTCAAAGGTATCTATGCCCCTTCCAGCTGCTTCACATCCAATAAGTCGCACATCTTTATCTTCTATGAAATTGTAAAAACTTCCAATGGCGTTTGATCCGCCGCCTACGCAGGCCAAAACTACACTTGGGAGTCTGCCTTCTTTTTCAAGAATCTGCTCTTTTATCTCTTTTGAAATAACAGACTGAAAGTCCCTTACGATTGTTGGAAACGGGTGTGGTCCCATAACCGAACCAAGGCAGTAATGGGTGTCGCTTATCCTGTTAGTCCATTCCCTCATGGCTTCTGAAACTGCGTCCTTAAGGGTTGCTGTTCCTGTTGTAACAGGCACTACCTTTGCCCCAAGAAGTTCCATTCTGTACACGTTAAGAGCCTGCCTCTTGGTGTCCTCTTCACCCATGAACACAACGCACTCCATGCCCATAAGAGCTGCTGCTGTAGCTGTTGCAACGCCGTGCTGACCAGCTCCGGTTTCAGCGATGAGCCTTGTCTTTCCCATTTTTTTTGCCAAAAGAGCCTGCCCAAGAACGTTGTTTATCTTGTGGGATCCTGTGTGGTTAAGGTCTTCTCTCTTTAGATAGATCTTGGCACCGCCCAGGTCCTTGGTCATCTTTTCTGCGTAGTACAGAAGGGACGGCCTTCCTGCGTATTCGTTAAAAAGAGTCTGAAGCTCTTTATTAAACTCAGGATCGTCCTTGTAGTGGTTATAGGCCTCTTCAAGCTCTATCACTGCATTCATCAAAGTCTCTGGAATGTACTGTCCGCCGTGTACTCCAAATCTTCCATTTTTGTTAGTCATGCCATTTCTCCTTATTCTTCATCACAGACTATTGCAATCCATGTCTCTTACTGCTCTTACAAATGCTCTCATTTTTTCCGGGTCTTTTTTCCCTTCCGTCTCGATTGCACTGCTCACATCAACTGACATTGGCCCAAGCTCGCTAATAGCTGCCTTAACGTTTCCTGTATCAAGTCCTCCTGCAAGAAACCAGCCCTTCGAAGATCTTTTAAGGGTTCTTGTAACTTCAAAGCTTTTAATTATCTCCCAGTTAAAGGTCTGTCCGCTTCCAGTCCCGGAATCCAAAAGAAAGTAATCCGGAGAGGATACTGCAAATCCATCAAGCGCCTTTAATAAGCTTTCTTTATCTCTGACCTTCAGGGCCTTTATGATCTCACACCCCGGCGAAAGGTCTCTTAGTCTCTCAACATAGCTGCTGTCTTCGTGTCCATGGAGCTGGGCTACATCAATAACTTTTTCATTTAAAAGCGCTGCAACCTTCGATACATCTTCATCTACAAACACTCCAACAGCCTTTATGCCGGGCAAAAGAGCTGTTTTCAGTCTCAGGGCTTCATCCCTTGATATAAACCGGCTGCTCTTTTCCCAGAATACAAAGCCTATGTACTCAGGTCTAAGCTCATTTACAATTTCTATATCAGCCATTCTTGATAGGCCGCACAGTTTGATCTGTGTCATGTCTGCCTCCTTGGGACAAAAGTAACTGTTTATCCCTAAGCACATTCAAAGCCCCTTAAGCTCAGATAGTTTCTTTTTCTTATCCTCAGCTCTCATAAGTGTCTCTCCTACAAGTACCGCATCAGCTCCAATCTGCTTAAGTATATTGACATCCTCTGCGCTCTTAACGCCGCTCTCGGATACGAAGATAACATCTCTTGGAATAAGCTCCCTTAGCCTTCTGCTATTTTCCGTATCTACAGTAAAGTCCTTAAGGTTTCTGTTGTTTACACCAATGATCCTGGCGCCGCACCCAAGGGCCATCTCTACTTCTCTTTCATCGTGGGTCTCAACAAGAGCCGAAAGGCCAAGCTCGTCACATATTGCCATATATTCCTTTATCTGTTCACTTGACAATATGGAGCAAATGAGAAGAACTGCCGAAGCTCCCAGTATCCTGGCTTCATAGATCATGTACTCATCAACTGTGAAGTCCTTCCTAAGACACGGAATACTTACAGCCTTAGCTATCTCCTCAAGATACCTGTCACTTCCAAGAAACCACTTTGGCTCTGTAAGAACTGAGATGCAGTCAGCTCCTGCTCTGTCGTAGTCTCTTGCAATGTCAAGATATGGGAAGTCTTCTGCAATGATTCCCTTTGAAGGAGAAGCCTTCTTGCACTCACAGATAAAAGAAATGTCGTCCTTCCTAAGAGCCTTTTCAAAAGAAAAATCCCCTTTAGGCATGGAAAGTGCTGCATTTTTTACTGTATGAAGCGGGGCCTTTTCTTTTGCCAGAGCCACCCTTTCCTTTGCATATGAAGCTATCTCATCCAAAATAGTCATAGTATCAACTCATCTTTCTTAACAAACCTTACTCCGGTCTGTTACTTACTTCTTTTACTTTCTCCAATGTTTCCAGGGCCTTTCCTGAGTCGATCAGCTCTGCTGCCAGCTTGATCCCCTCTGCGAAGCTCTCTGCCTTACCTCCGATATATAATGATGCACCGGCGTTTAATAAAACCGCATCTCTCTTAGGACCCTTTGCTCCCTTTAATATGTCGATGGTGATCTTAGCGTTCTCCTCAGGAGTTCCGCCAACCAGCTCACTCTTATCACACTTTTTAAATCCAAATTCCTCTGGGGAAACCACGTAGGTCTTGTACCATCCGTCCTTGATCTCGCAGATCTTGGTGTCGGCGCTAAGTGAAATCTCATCAAGCTTATCAAGGCCATACACAACCATTCCTCTCTCAACACCAAGGCTTACAAGGACCTGAGCCAGTGGCTCAACCAGGTACTCATCGTACACCCCAAGAAGCTGCATCTTGGGAGATCCCGGATTTGTAAGTGGTCCAAGGATGTTGAACACTGTTCTGAAACCCAGCTCTTTTCTGATGGCTCCTACATACTTCATGGATGTGTGGTACTTCTGCGCAAAGAAGAAGCACATTCCGGCTTCGTTAAGAAGCTCAATACATCTTTCAGGACTCTGCTGAATATTTACTCCAAGAGCTTCAAGGCAGTCAGCAGTTCCGCACTTGGAGGAAGCTGCTCTGTTTCCGTGCTTGGCAACCTTCATACCGCCTGCAGCTGCAACAAGAGCTGATGTTGTAGATATGTTAAAGCTTCCTGCGTTATCTCCGCCTGTTCCAACGATCTCGAACACATCCATACCAGTGTCCACTTTGGTTGCATGGTCTCTCATAGCTGCTGCGCAGCCTGCGATCTCATCAGTTGTCTCAGCCCTTGCGCTCTTGGTTGAAAGAGCGGATAAAAATGCAGCGTTCTGAGTGGGGGTTGTCTCGCCGCTCATGATCTCGTTCATAACGCTGTAGGCTTCATCATAGGTAAGGTCTTCTTTGTTTACAATTTTTACGATTGCTTCTTTGATCATGTCCTGATCCTCCTTCATGTTGTGTGAAGCAGCCTCTGCCAGAAGATTTCCGGATAAAAGAAAAGTCCCTGACAGAAAACTCTTAGTTTCTGTCAAGGACGAATATGTACTGTTATGTACGCCACTATCCGCGGTGCCACCTTGCCTTCACGGTTTGACCCGTGCTCTTATAGGATACCTTCATATCCCGGGCAACTAACGTATGCCATCACGTTGCAGAATACTGTTGTTCCTCTGCACCCTCTGTGGTCCATTTGATAATCTGTTTCCTGCCCGGCTCGCACCTGCCCGGACTCTCTGTGAGGTCATGTATTACCGTTATCTCCACTTCATCGGTTTGAAGTATTAAATTAAA
>NZ_JAGAYD010000268.1 GCF_017940685.1 Butyrivibrio sp.
ACATTTTCTCTCCTCCGTTTTGACACTGATAAGTTATTTCATATAAAATACTCTTATACACGTTAATGTATAAAAGTAAATTTTGATAAAGTATACCATAATACCAGTTCATTTGGGGGAAAAATGAGCAAAAAAAAAATATGTTGGGGTATATTCCACAACTTTAAAGGACGGAACGCCATCTTTTCGTGCATCTATCACATATTGTGGCAAGCACATCGCTCTTGGAAGCTTTAGCGACATTAAGACTGCTTCAAAGGTTTATGAAGACGCATCTAAGGTTCTGGACGACGAAAATATCACCGTTTCATCTTATAAAAAGACAATGTCGCTGCCCTTTGATAAGTTTGTCACCCTTATAAACTTTAGGGATAAAGGGATGTATATTTCAAATCCCATCTACCTTGAAAAGAAATATTTTTTGTACTACCTTTCACCTGAAAAAGTACTTAAGTTTGATATTGATGACCTTTTTTACTACTCATCCCACAAGATAATGCAAAGAGGAAGCCATCTTTTTGTTGCAGATTATGGAAGTCAGCTCTCAGTTCTTGCCCGCTACGGAATAAAGAGCTATGCAGTTGAAGGCAGGGACTATATCTTTGCCAACGATGATCACAACGACCTAAGATACGAAAACATCATTGTTCTCAACAGGTACAGAGGTGTCAGACAGTTTAATTTCAGAGGCTTTGTCAGATACAAATCCGTTATCCATATAAGGAGCAACTACGTGATCGGCAATTACAAAACAGAATACGAGGCTGCTATCGCCTACAACAAAGCTGCTGATATCCTCACAAAAAAAGGTATCAAAAAAAGCTTTCAGCAAAACTACATCGAGGACTTATCTCCTTCCCAGTATGCTGATCTGTACATGAAGGTTGATATATCACCTGCCATATATGAGTTAAAGCCTTGAACACAAGGCTTAATGATGTATACTTAAGCTAGATAAATGTCATTATGGAGAGCCTGTATGGAATCAAACAATAAGGGCAAATACAATTTAAAAGAAGCTCTGAAAAAGGATGCTGTCCGCTTTACTGTTGTACTTCTTGCAGCCTTCGTTATGGCATTCAACATCAACTCATTTGTAAATGCCGGAGGCTTATACCCTGGTGGTGCCACTGGTCTTACCATTATCATTCAGAGAATAGCCCAGAAATACTTTTCTATCGCCATTCCATTTACTCCTATCAATGTGATACTTAACGCTGTGCCAGTCTACATAGGTTTTAGATTTATAGGTAAAAGATTCACCTTATTTTCAATGATAATGGTGGTGGCAAACGGTATCTTCGTTGACCTTCTGCCCCACTTCGCGTTCACAAACGACGAGCTTTTAGCTGCAGTATTTGGCGGTCTTTTAAACGCTGTAGCCATAACCATGTGTCTTAATGTGGATGCCACCAGTGGCGGAACTGATTTTATCTCGATCTTCTTATCCCAGAAAAAAGGTATCGACACATTTCCCTATATTCTTGCAGGAAACACTGTTATCCTTGCAATAGCCGGATACCTGTTTGGTTGGGACAAGGCCCTTTACTCAATGATATTCCAGTTTGTTACCACAACAGCCCTTCATACGCTTTACAGGACCTATCAGCAAAAGACTCTTTTCATAATCACGGATGTTCCTGATAAGGTTTGTTCACTTATATATGACACCTGCGGACACGGTGCAACACTTATTGACGGAGAAGGCTCTTTTGCCCACAAGAATAAAAAGATCGTCTACTCCATAGTCAGCGCTTCCGACACAAGAAAACTGATCCCAAAGATAAAAGAACTCGACCCGGGAGCCTTTATCAATTCTGTAAGGACTGAAGAGATAACCGGAAACTTCTATATGAGGCCAAGAGACTGATAATAGTCTGGTTCGTAAAAAAAGCTGTTCGCACTGAACAGCTTTTTATTTTGCTTATTTAGTTTCCTGATGATATCTCATTTACCCTGTCAGCATATTTTACAGCATATATGCGCCTTAAGGATTCATTTAATCTGTCCTGGCTAATGGAGCCACTTGATACGGCCTCTAAAACTGCATTGTAGGCTTCAGTAAAATCTTCAGGAATGTAGATCATATCCGCTCCAGCCTTGATGGCAGCCACAGCAGCTTCCCCTGATGTGTAGTACTCTGTAATAGCACCTTCATTTAGTGGTGCTGTGATAACTATTCCATCAAAGCCCAAAGTTCCTCTAAGTTCCTCTGTGATGATGATATCTGATAAAGATGCTGGTGTGTTGTCACCAGTCACGTTGGGAAGTGAAACGTTGGATACCATAATAGCCCCGGCATATCCTGAGTCGATCACACTCTTAAACACCTCATACTCGTTTAAAACAAGGTCATCCTTACTCTTATCGCTACTGCCCATACCTGACAATGTATCGCCTTTTAAGGGGAATAAATAGCTGCAGGAAAGGATACCTGATTCAGTAAGGCCCTTGGAAAATCCTGCTGCAGCATCCCTTGCAAGGTCTATCTCCTGACTGAAATTGCCTTCCTCAGTCATATCTATAAGTGGAGCCACTGTGCTGTTAAAACCATTTTTAAAAAGTTCAGAACCAATCTGGGTTCCAGCCTGATAAGCAGTTTCACTATCTGTAATGTCGATGTCAGGACGAAGGGCCAATGTGTCTTTTACAGAATCAGACATATTGGCCTGATCAGAAAGAAGCGTAAAGATTGGATACTTGCTCATCGACACTGTAGTATCCAGCATTTCTTTTATCTGATCAGCATTTTTGATGTTCTTGGAGGAGTAAACAATTCCGCCCACCGCATAGGTGCTAAGAGCTTCTTGGGTTCCTGATCCCGCCTTGACCGCAGTATCAACACCTGTTAGCTGCTCAGGAGTTATGATAAAAAGTCCGGCAACCTTGTCCTCAAGGGACTGTTCCTCTATGACGCTGCCAACTATATCCCCTAGCATGTCCTCCTGCGTATATTCCTCTGGCTCCTGCACAACTTCAGGAGTCTCAATAACCTGACTTACTTCTTCCTGAGCCTGTTCTTCCACAATGGCAGTTTCCTGGGTGGTCTTACCTGTTTTTATTACACCGTTAAGGAAGTAGATAAGCACTGCGCATCCGCCAAATACCACAAGGCATGTGGATGCAAGTATTATATATGCAATAAGCTGGCTCCTTTTCCTTCTCTGTCTGCGAGCCAGCCTCTTTTCATCAAAATCCTGTTCTTCTAATCTTGCCATTATATATTCCCACCATCAAAACTTTTTCTGAGCAATATAATACCACAAAAAAACCGATATAAACATACAAATAGGGCAGAAGCTTCATCGATATTACCTGCTTCTGCCCTTATGCCGAGTACTCATCTAATTCAAATGTTATTACGTCCAACGGACCTTCCTCCAATTCTCAGCCTCATCTTTCCATTAACTTTTGCATTCATATGCTTGTGGTTGCAAGTTCACGAATTTTTACTTGTCCGAACCACATATCATGTACTTGAAGTGCTGTAGTGGTATTACTTGTAAATCTTGTATAACTGGTATTACTAAAACTCTTTTATAAAACTGATCTACTTAGTTTGGTGGACCGTACCATCCTTTCTCTGAATATTTTAATTAACTATCCCTTTGGAGTGTACCTACCTTTCTTTCTCCCCCGGCTCTGTTTGCTCTATATACCAAGTGGAGAAGTAATTGGATATCTTATAAGTATCTCTTGATGGTTTTATTATATTTATATGCAGGTAATTTGTCAATACATTTTCGATAAATCTTTTAATTATTTTGAATTTAAACTTTAAATTATCCAATATTCTGTTTATTATTCTAATTGTTTATTCATTATGAACAATTCTGTATATTTCCTATACAACCCTATAAGGTCACATAATAACAGTAATATAGTGTTACAAATTTTGAAACATTTCATTTTCGGGCTTCAAATTCGCCATTTAAATTGACAGAATTTTCAGCTTGAACGTACAAAAAAGGAACCGGAATTTTGCTTTCCGGTTCCTTAAATTCATTACTATATTCAATCAGTCAAGAGGATATTTATCTGTAAGCTTCTTGATGATTGCTCTGGCTTCATCGTTCTTTTCGCCCTTGTTCCTTATAACAATTGCAATAGCCTCGGCAATCTGATCCATATCTTCAGTGTTCATGCCTCTGGTTGTTACAGCAGGTGTACCAAGTCTGATTCCACTGGTTACAAATGGGGACTGCTGTTCATTAGGTATTGTATTCTTGTTTGCAGTAATGTGGGCATCATCAAGCCATGCTTCCACTTCTTTTCCAGTAAGACCAAAGTTTGTAAGATCAACCAGCATAAGGTGGTTGTCTGTGCCACCAGAGACGATCTTGATGCCTCTGTTCATAAGACCTTCGCAAAGAGCCTTGGCATTATCAACGATGTTCTGGGCATATACCTTAAATTCAGGTGAAAGAGCTTCTTTAAAGCAGATTGCCTTAGCAGCAACAACATGCTCAAGTGGGCCACCCTGGATTCCAGGGAATACAGCCTTGTTGAACTTGTACTTATCCTGAGCTTCCTGATTCCAAAGGATCAGTCCGCCTCTTGGTCCGCGAAGAGTCTTGTGAGTTGTAGTTGTAACAACGTCTGCATAAGGGAATGGACTTGGATGAAGTCCTGCTGCTACAAGACCTGCAATGTGAGCCATATCTACCATAAGGACTGCTCCACATGCATCAGCAGCTTCTCTGAATTTCTTAAAATCAATTGTTCTGCAGTAAGCTGAAGCACCTGCAATGATGAGCTTTGGCTTGTGCTCTACTGCAAGCTTGTACATACTGTCATAGTCAAGAACGCCGTTATCATCTACTCCGTAAGGAACGATATTGAAATATGTTCCTGAGATGTTGGCACTGCTTCCGTGTGTAAGATGTCCGCCCTGCTCAAGATTCATACCCATAATGGTATCTCCTGGCTTAAGGAGTGCAAACTGAACTGCAAGATTTGCCTGTGCTCCTGAGTGAGGCTGAACGTTAGCGTAATCGCAGTGGAACAGCTCTTTTGCTCTGTCTCTTGCAATGTTCTCAACCTTGTCTACAACATAGCATCCGCCGTAGTATCTTTTCCCCGGAAGACCCTCAGCGTACTTGTTGGTGAGAGGACTGCCCATAGCGGCCATAACTGCCTTACTGGTCCAGTTCTCTGATGCGATCAGCTCAATGTGATTGTTCTGACGCTCAACTTCCTCCTCGATGAGAGAAGCGATCTCAGGATCAACCTTCCTTACTTCTTCCAATGAATACATACCCTATCCTCCTGAAAATTAGTCGTAAAACACATTTACAGTTTAATGTATTAAAGCAACACACTTCGCATATCGTAACATAAACCCTCAAAAAAATCTAGATACAAAAATGGACAATACCAACAATATGGTATTGTCCTGTTTTATCTGTCAGTTCATGAGCTGGAGCTTCTCTTTAAGGCACTCCCAGGTGATGTTGTCTGATTTTACAGATACCTCCCCGTCGGTGTGTACCCACATGGGCTGCGCACATTTTACTGTGACCTTACTACTTACAAAATGGCCAATTCCCTTGATCCAGTAATAATTTCCAAAGAAGGAAAAAGGAAGTGCAAACATCATCCTTGCTGGAGGCATGTCACCTGCAAAGCAAAGATCAAACTTTCCATCTGCAAGGTCAGCCTTGGGCGCAAAATTAAATCCACCGCCTTCATAGTGATGTATCATGGCCGCAATAAAGATAAAGCGGTCTAAATGTATGGTCTGTCCATTATCAAGTTCTATATCACAGGGAACCTTGTCAGCCTTAAGTAGCTGCCTAATGGCGATCATGCCATAGGTGAGCTTGCCAAGTCCAATCTTATTAAGAAAATTCTTGGTTCCTGAGGCAAGTGCTTCCTCGCAGACTGCTGCATCAAAGCCGATCCCTGAGCTCACGTCAAATATCCTTGATGTAAAAGAGCTGTCGTCATGAAGCCTTGACATAGGGCCTGTCATGGAATTAAAAGTAACTCTTCCAAGATCAAGGGCTCTGACTTTTTTGCCCTCAACTATCTTGTCGATGAGAACGTCGATATTTCCCGGGTAATCAAGGTCTCTTGCAAAGTCATTGGATGATCCGATGGGAATGTATCCAACAAGGGTTTTTTCAAAGTCCATGATACCGTTCATGACTTCATTTAAAGTGCCATCGCCGCCCATTACTACAAGCCTAACAGGAAGATCTTCCCTTGAATCCAGATTCTCTGTAAGCTTTTTGGCAATTCTTGTGGCATGGCCAGGTCCCTTTGTAAGATGAACCTCATATTCAAGTTTCTTTTCCAGGAACTTGTACTCAAGCCTGTTCCAAATGTCTTTTCCCTTACCCGACCTTGCGGAGGGGTTAACAATACAATAATACATACTTAGCCTCACAAAAACCTCAATTACCGTATATTCAGTAATTGAGGTTCTTATATTATATCACATTAGTATTCAGTTGTATCTAAGGGCAAGCTTCTCTTCCTGGCCTTTGCAGAAATTCTCAAGCATTGATGTGTGGTAGAACATGATGTATAAAACAATTGCCATTATAAGGGCTGTAACCACGTCGTACACTGAGTGCTGCTTGATGAACATAGTAGAGAGGATGATGGAGATTCCAAGAAGATCACTTATGATCTCTCCTACCCTTCCTATCTTCCTGGAATGATGAACTGCTATCATTGTTCCTACAGAATTGTAAACATGAATGCTTGGCCAAAGGTTGGCTGCTGTATCATGACTGTAAATGATCTGTACCAGGTCCGTAAAGAAATTGTCCCTGGGAAGCACTGCAGGTCTTAGCATGTGCATGTTAGGGAACAGGGTTGATATTACAAGGAACACTGTCATACCTGTTGCCAGGAATATAAAGTTTTTGTAGTAGCTCTCAAGGTCCAGTGATAATAGAAAAAACAAAAGTGTAACTGATACATACAAGAACCAGGTGTAATAAGGTATTACAAAGATTTCCTGGAATGGTATCATATCATCTATTGCTGTGTGGATCACAGAATAGTGAGAAAAGGTGTGCTTTTCTAAGAATATGAACCAGATCATGTAGATCGGCGCATAAATCAGTATCGGTATTGAAAGCCATAATAGATCTCTTCCAAGGCTCTTGTCTACCGCCCTTCCTATCCAATTTTCATATTTCTTTTTCATAATTTTCCTCATTTTTCAAGCAAAAGAACTTCACGTTGAAAAATATTGTAACACTCAGAAAAATAAAGTAAATGACAATTCTGACAATAAAATTTACGATTTAACGCAAATTTTGATAAAACCATCCAAAATCATCAGTTGAAATGGAATATCTTCTGAAGAAGTTTGTATCCAGCAAGGGTTATCTTACGTCCTCCCTTTCCAGGAAGATAGATATAAGTTCCCTCTATGCTGTATCTGATCTTGCAATACAGAAGGAAGTTCTTTTCCTTGATGTACTCAAGAAGCTCCTGACGTTTTCTAAGGTTCTCCTTGGTATCCTCAGTAATTAAAAGAACAGATGATATTGCTGTAATGATCTCCAGATAGTTGAACATATACTTATGTCTCTCCTTCTGGGATCTGATCATGCCATAGTTCTCTACATAGTAATCAACCATGATCTTGTTGACGCGAAGCTGCTGATCGATCCTTGATAGCATGATCTTCTGGTTTACAGACTGGTCTTCTCTTCCAATGTAGTAGTAATAGAAGTTAACATCCAGATAATACATGTTCTTAACAAATGGAAGCGGGTTAAATACATAGATATTATCTACATAGAAGGTATGCTCAGGGAGCTTAAGCCCGCACTGTCTAAGGAGCTTGGTCCTATAGATAACTGAATGCATCAAAAGATAATGTCCCTTTGGAGTTCTCTTTACATCCTTCCAGGTAAAGATCTGCTCGATTGGGAACATGGTGTTGTAGCGCATTACCTTGTGGCGCTTTTCTCCGACCTTGTTATATACAAAGTTGCTGATAAGAAGGTCAAGCTGCACATCTCCGCCAGCCAGTTCAGCCAGGGTGCTGAGGATCTTTCTGTATGCGATCTCCTTTACCCAGTCATCTGAATCTACAACCTTAAAGTAAAGTCCTGTGGCATTCTCTATTCCTGCATTTACAGCTGATCCATGGCCGCCGTTTGGCTTGTGGATAGCCTTGCAGATCGTAGGATACTTTCTTGCATACTCATCTGCAATTTCTGCTGTCCTGTCCTTGGATCCGTCATCCACAATAAGGATCTCAACCTCTTCTCCGCCCACAAGCAAAGAATCGATGCACTTACTCATATAGTCCTGTGAATTGTAGCAGGGTACTGCAATTGATAATAGTTTCATTATATTAGCTCCTTAATCTGGTACTTTCGTATTTTTCCATTGTTGCAAGGCAATTCCTAAGGTCGTTGTATCTGTCATAGACATCACCTTCATTGATCACAACGCCTACTGAAAGAGCCATTATATCAATCATATCATTTGTTATTATAGGGCGAAGCTTGGATAATATCTCACCTTTTTCTACAGCCAGATCCGCATCCATAAACTGGATAACAAGTGGATCAAGATTGAGTTCTGAAGCTTCCTCATCCACAGTTTTACTCATGACCTCTGATGAGGATGAATAGTCTTTCTTAAGGCTCTTTTCATCAAGCTCAAGCCTGACTGGTGCAGAGGCCGAAGCACTTTTAGTATTTTCTTTAGAAACAGGTCCTGCAGCCTTTTCCTGGCTGACTGCATCCCTGGGATCTATCTTTTCGAATCTCATCTTCTGAGCCACATCAGGATACTTGCTTTTATCAACTTCTGACATGAACATATCAAGTGGTCTTACATAAACCTTGTAGTCGCCATAAAGAGCCTGATATACCACCATCTCTTCCCTGGTTTCAGAGTGAGTTGCAATGGTAAGGACCTGATACATGTTGCCCTTAAAGTGTCTGTAGATTTCTTGTGGTCTTGGTCTTTCTCCCATAATCTCCCCTTTTCTAAGCATTTAACAATTGTATAGTATAAGTCAACAAATGTATTATTTCAAATCTCTACTCCGCTTTTCCAATTGATGTACACCCTATTATCACCATTTCAACACTAATGATATAGTCAAGTTTACCGGTTTTAACAGCTTCATCATTGGATGCACACAGTTCCAGAGCCTGTCTTAGCTGGTCAAAAGAAAAGTTTCTCGCCCAAGTCTGATACTTGCCCACAAGAAATGGCGCTATCTTGACTGCGGATGCCATCTGAGCCTTATCTCTCCTGTTTTCAGTCATCTCTTTTATCTGGAGCATGATATTAAACTGCCTTGTTATAAGAGCAAGGATCTTGGCTGGTGGCTCCTTTAGCGCAAGCAGGTCATAGTATAGCTCTATTGCCCGTCTCTGGTTCTGGGAAGAAATTGCGTCAGTCATGTCAAATATCCTGCTGGTCAGGTAATTGGCACAGACTGCTGTTATGTCTTCTTCTGTGATCTCGTTTCTGTCAATGCAATAGCATACAAGCTTTTCAATTTCCGTTGCCAGATTGGACATATCTGCTCCAACCCTGTCAAGAAGAACAGCCTGGGCTCTTGGGGATATCTTTTTCCCCTCATTAGAGAATCTCGAAGCGATCCAGCGCTTTAGCATTTCGTCATCCTGAGTGCTGCAGTCTATCTCAAAGCCGACCTTTGATACAGTCTTATAGATATCCTTACGCTTGTCTACCTCTTTTTCTACAAATATTATGATGGTAGATTCTGACGACGCCTTAAGGTACTCAGAAAGCTCAGGACAGCCACTCTTAAAAAAGCCGCTGTTCTCCACAAGAATTGTCCTCTTATCAGAAAGAAATGGCATTGTCTCTGCCATATCAATTACCTCAAGAGGATTTATATTATCGCCTTCATACCTGTTAAAGTTCATGGAGGACTCTGATCCCCCAAGGGCTTTTACTATCTTGTCCCTGTTCTGAAGGCGAAGGTAAGCCTCGTCGCCATATATAAGGTAACAGCTCTTAAAAGAGCCTTTAGATAAGTCTTCATTAAATTGTTTCTGCTTAGCCGGAAAATCCGATGTTTTAACTGCCATAAAAAACGCACCTCGACTTATATGTTAACATATAAATGATGTTTTTTGATATACTATATCTGCCCAAAAAGTTATGAACATTTCGAAGGGAGACACAAAATGTTGATACATGGTCTTCAAAAAATGACTCTTTTAGACTATCCGGGATACGTTGCCTGCACTGTGTTCCTTAATGGATGTGATTTCAGATGCCCATATTGTCACAACTTTGAGCTGGTTGACGGTACGGCGCAGGCTCTCATGGATGACGAGGAGTTCTTTGCTTTTTTAGGGAAAAGAAAAGGTCTTTTGGACGGAGTCTGTATATCCGGGGGAGAGCCTCTCTTACATAAAGATATAGATGATTTCATTCGAAGGATCAGAGAAATGGGCTTCAAAGTTAAATTAGATACCAACGGTTATCATCCGGATATGCTTAAAAAGCTTATTGATGAGGGCCTTTTAGATTACATTGCCATGGATATCAAAAACTCTTTTGCCAAATATGCTGTAACCACCGGTGCTCCTAATATCAATACTTCTATTATTAAAAAAAGCATATCAATCATTATGAATAGTGGTGTGGACTACGAGTTCAGGACTACTGTTGCAGGAGGTCTCCACCAAGCAGATGATTTTGAGCAGATAGGAGCCATGATTCCAGATGCAAAGGCGTATTACCTGCAGCAGTTCACCATGAGAGATACTGTTCCGGACAGAGAGCTTTATTCCCCAAGCGCTGAAGAAATGGATACTTTTTTAAAAATAGTTAAAAAGCATGTAGATTCTGCGCAACTTAGAGGAGTATCTGACTAAAGATACTCCTTATTTTACTGTATTTTTGCCCATGGTTTTTTCACGTCGAATAACGAACGCTATAATGATAAGCTATGGCTTAAGTTTTTCTTCACCACAATATCTTGTGTCTTATTAAATATCACCATCTATATATTGACGAACACCCCCTCTTGTGCTATCTTATATTTATATTCATCGTATGTATTGTAAGGGGGTTTCTTATGTACCAGGTTGTTAAAAGAGATGGCACAATTGCGGAATTTAATATTGCTAAAATTTCTGCAGCCATCACAAAAGCATTCGTAGCTCTTGAAAAAGATTATCACTCAAGCGTGATAGATCTTATATCTTTGCGTGTAGCTTCAGATTTCGAATCCAAGGTTAAGGACGGCAAGATCACTGTGGAAGAGATCCAGGACAGTGTCGAGAAAGTCCTTTCCGAGTCCGGATATGCTGATGTTTCCAAGGCTTATATTTTATATCGTAAACAGCGCGAGAAGGTTCGTAACGTCAACTCTGCTCTTCTTAACTACAAGGATATCGTTGACGATTATCTCAAGATCAATGACTGGCGTGTTAAGGAAAATTCCACAGTTACTTATTCTGTAGGCGGTCTCATCCTTTCTAATTCAGGTGCCATCACAGCTAATTACTGGCTCTCAGAAGTATATGATGATGAAATTGCAAATGCTCACAGAAGCGCAGCTATTCATATTCATGACCTTTCAATGCTTACAGGTTACTGTGCAGGCTGGAGCCTTAAGCAGCTCATACAGGAAGGTCTTGGAGGAGTTCCAGGCAAGATCACATCATCACCTGCAGGACACCTTTCTACCCTCTGCAACCAGATGGTAAACTTCCTTGGCATCATGCAGAATGAATGGGCAGGCGCTCAGGCATTCTCTTCATTTGACACTTATCTTGCACCTTTTGTTAAGGTTGATAACCTTTCTTATAAAGAGGTCAAGCAGTGCATACAGTCATTTGTATATGGCGTTAATACTCCAAGCCGTTGGGGAACACAGGCTCCATTCTCAAACATCACTCTTGACTGGACTGTTCCTAACGACTTAAAGAACTTAAACTGCATCGTAGGCGGAAAAGAGCTTGATTTCACCTATGGCGATTGTCAGAAAGAAATGGATATGGTCAACAAGGCCTTCATCGAGATTATGATCGAGGGCGACGCCAACGGACGTGGCTTCCAGTACCCTATCCCAACATATTCTATAACACGTGATTTTGATTGGAGCGAGACTGAAAACAACAAGCTCCTGTTTGAAATGACAGCCAAATATGGAACTCCTTACTTCTCAAATTACATCAACTCCGACATGGAGCCTTCAGATGTAAGAAGTATGTGCTGCAGACTTCGTCTTGACCTTAGAGAGCTTCGTAAAAAATCAGGCGGTTTCTTTGGATCCGGCGAGTCAACTGGCTCTATCGGTGTTGTTACGATCAACATGCCAAGGATTGCATACCTTGCCAAGGACGAAGAAGATTTCTATAAGAGACTCGATCATCTTATGGACATCGCTGCAAGAAGCCTTCACACCAAGAGACAGGTTATCAATAAGCTCCTTGAGCAGGGCCTGTATCCATATACCAAGAGATATCTTGGCGGCTTTGACAACCACTTCTCTACTATCGGTCTTATTGGAATGAACGAAGTAGGTCTTAATGCTAACTGGCTTGGCGTAGACATGACCAATCCTAAGACTGTAGAATTCTCAAAACAGGTTCTTAACCACATGAGAGAGCGCCTGTCCGATTATCAGACAATGTATGAGGGCGAGCTCTTCAACCTCGAGGCTACACCTGCTGAGTCAACTACTTACCGTTTTGCTAAGCACGACAAGGAGATGTATCCAGATATCATAACAGCTAATATGAATGGAACTCCTTACTATACCAACTCTTCACACCTTCCTGTTGGTTATACAGAGGACATCTTCTCAGCCCTGGATATTCAGGATGAGCTCCAGACACTTTATACATCAGGAACTGTATTCCATGCATTCCTTGGCGAGAAACTTCCTGATTGGAAGTCAGCTGCAAGCCTTGTAAGAAAGATTGCTGAAAATTACAAGCTTCCATACTACACCATGTCTCCCACATACTCAGTATGTAAGGAACACGGGTACCTTTCAGGAGAACAGACAGTTTGTCCTCACTGCGGAGCAAAGACAGAGGTTTACAGCCGAATTACTGGCTACTACCGTCCTGTTGCCAACTGGAACGACGGCAAAGCTCAGGAGTACAAGGATAGGCGAGTATATAACATTGGCAACTCTCACCTTACTCACGAAGGTCCAAAGAAGATCAATTTCGTAGAAGCAGCAGTTAAGAAGTCCAACGCTGAATCAAGCAACAGCGGAGAAAATGTTACAGGCAGCACAGTAATGCTCTTTAAGACAACTACCTGCCCTAACTGCAAGATTGCAGGATCTCTTCTTGATAACGCCGGAGTGATCTACAAGACTCTCGACGCCAACGAACATCCTGAACTTGTTGAAAAGTTTGGAATCATGCAGGCACCAACTCTTGTTATTCAAGATGATGACGGCTTCAAGAAAGTCCTTGGTGTTTCAGACATCAAGTCCTGGATCCAGAATAGTCAGGTATCATAAAGATTTAGGGACTATGAAAGAAATTTCATAGTCCCATTTTTATTTCTCTAAGTATTGTGTCAAAAATACCTTTTTACCATCTACCACAACTCTTATCTCCCCTCCCATGTCAGTTCTATAGATTTCTGCTCCATATTTATCTAGCCGGTTAAGGAGCTGCTTATGAGGATGGCCATAGGAATTATCCTTTCCGCAGCTTATAAGCGCCACCTTTGGATTTATCAGCCTAAGAAATTCATCGTCTGTAGTGTACATTGATCCATGATGTGCCACTTTGAGAAGAGTAATATCACTGTATCTGCCGTCTGCATTCCTTAGGAATGTATCAATTTGTTCTTGTCCTCTTCCTTCAACATCTCCTGTAAAGAGCGCTTTAAATGTGTTATCAGCATAACTTGCAGCAGCTTTTTTGTATTCCATATAAAGAACTGTAGAATACTCATTGGCTCCATCCGTAGCCATTCCGGATTCTGGATTGAGACACAAAAACTCGCAGTCACCCATACTAAATTGCTTGCCAGAGCTGATATAAGTAATTGGAATAGATAGCTCTTTTGCCCGTTGTTCAAGCAAAAGATAGTTCTCTCCCCTGGAACCTTTTGATATCTCAGGAAGCATCAGGCTGCCTATCCTTATTCCGCCTTTTTCCATATCACCCATGATCTCTAGTATTCCGCTGCAATGATCCTGATCCTCATGAGTTAGTACCACAAGGTCAAGCTTTCCTATACCTTTG
The DNA here is from genome assembly GCF_017940685.1 of Butyrivibrio sp. GTDB lineage: Bacteria > Bacillota > Clostridia > Lachnospirales > Lachnospiraceae > Butyrivibrio. The sequence continues at coordinate 14,193 of NZ_JAGAYD010000268.1, forward strand.
TATTTCAGGAATGGAATGATCTGGTACTTGCCTACATTCTTTTTGGAAGTACTGCCGCCATCAATAAGCATGTTCATTTTGCTGCTTGAGATCAGGATCCCGTCTCCCTGGCCTACGTCGATCATGTTTATCTCAAGATCAGGATGCGATCTGAATGTCAGTACAATTACGGCTGCTATCAGCATAAGAGCTCTGGAAATATCCATAGTCTTTAAAGACATCTTAAGTATTCTCTTGCCCTTTTTCCTGACGTATTTTTGAAAGGAATGGTTTGAAGCTACTATAAATACCACTATAAAAGCTAGATATAGCGCCAACTGATAGTTCTCAGAATGCCCCATGTACCAGGTAAATTTACCATTAACTGTGTCAATTGAGCTTATCATCCTGTAAAAGTACAGGACCACATGAACCATAAAGCCTGGAAGATATCCAAGAAGGGGAAATACTGCCCCAAGAAGCATTGCTGTAATTCCAGCAAGCATAAGGATTGTCATAAGCGGTATTACAAAAAGATTTAAAACAATAGAATGGACCGGATAAGTGTAATAATACATTGCATAGACCGGAAGTGTCGCAAGTGCTATTGAAAATCCGGTATGGAGCCCGTCCAGCGAATTTTTTAATGCATTACTTAAAAAAGTTAAAGCCTTCTGCTGTTCTCTCTCATCTACAAGCCTCATCTTAGCAGGCATATACTCAGCAAAAGGCCTAAGAGCCGGCTTTATAACTGCTATCCCAATAACTGCCCCAAAAGAAAACAGAAAGCCGCTGTTATAAAGGTAAAGGGGCTGATCTAATAAGAGAAGTATCTCAGCAACAGAAAGAGCGCTAAGAACATCGTAGGTCCTTCCTGCCATAGGCGCCAAGAGCCGCAGCACAAACATGCATACTGCCCTGAATGATGAAGTCCCCATTCCGCACATAATTCCATAGGAATACATCACAAGTATTGAAATTCCTGTTGGCAAAACGCTGCAAATTATCCTAAGGGGAGTTTTTCTTTTACTGGCAGGTGCAAAACTACTAACATATCCAAAGGCCATCTCCATAAGAGCCTTTATAAATCTAAATATTCCCATTCCAATGATAGAGATGTGGAGCCCGGAAACCGCAAGAGTATGCATGATACCGCTGCTCTTGTACATATCCTTGGTATCTTCATCCAAAAAGGCCTTATCCCCCAAAAGCATCGCCTTCATTATGGCTGCGTCCTGCTTTTGTAATATACTGTCAAGAACTCTTTCAAAAAAGATCTTTACTCTAAACAGCCCCTCTTTGTACCAGCTTATCTTGCCGCCTCTTTCAAGTATCTTTACATTATTTAGTCTGTATGAAATTTTTAAAGTTGAATAGTACAGGTAGCTGTCAAATTCACCAGGATTGGTGGGATGAGAGAATGTCTTTACCTTTCCGGAAACTTTCACATACTCTCCTATAGATGGGACCTTATTTACAGATGGATCCAGATAGCACTGGACCATCTCAAAATCCCTGTTTTTCTGTCCTGTGGGGATCAGATAGATCACAGATATGTCTTCTCCAAGATGGCCTGCTTTTAGCTCTTTTTGTTGAACCTTTCCAAAAAGCTCAACAAAGCTATTGTCAGGCGGGTCATTTGCCAAGGCCCTGCCATCCTTAAAGACATTTAGAAAAAAAGCAGCTACCGTCACTAGAATTGCCAAAAGGCACAACGGTCGTTTCAAAAAATACTCCTATATCAGTTAGAGCCCTCAATAATATCCAGATTTCTCTCATAAGGCCCTGAGATTGAGAAATCCATAAAGGTAAAAGTGGAACTTCCATTTACTGAAAAAGCCACTTTATTGACGTCTGAAAACTCTGCAATTGTATTTACAAGAGAATATAGTGCCACCTCAGCAGTGACATTATATGGCTCATTTAAAAATGCTGAATCAAAATCAATGTAGCAGACTCCGTCCTTGACGTTTATGCTGTTGATCTTGCTGTCCTTGGAGATAGTCGGAAAACAGATATCAGTGTTAGGTCCACTTATTATCTGCTCTACAGCAAGTCTCTCCATGGAGATATTACTGTTATACACAACAGATCTGTATACCGGGATCAGCTTATCTCCTGCCTCATTGGCAAAATACAGCTTGAGCTCCACCTTCTCGTAGGTGTTGATCTCATTACCTACATTGAAGATAAATGTATCTGCAGACATATTTCCAATGATATTTCCATAGTGGTCAGTAAGTGGCACTCCCTCCACCTGGAAGCTCACATATTCGATATCATCAAGCTGCGTAAAGGTCCTTACTATTGCTGCCCTGTCAAGAACTTCAACAGTTCTTCCAATATCCAGATACCTGGTATCAAAATTCAGAGTAAGGAGCTTGTCTGCAATAGTATAGCCAATAAGATTAACTTCTCCAGTAAGTGGTGCCTCATATTGCCTTCTCTCACTCATGGTTCCAAGCTGCTCAATAAGCTCTGCAATAACCGCATCGATATCAGACTTGTCGCTTTTTATCTCATAGTCCACAGCCATGATACCTGTCTCTGAATTGTTGACATAGAATATCTTAAAAGAGTCAGGGGCAGCTGTTTCTTTTTTCTGGCAGCCAGTCAGCATCAGGCTGATCATTGTAAGCGCCATGGCAAAAGAGATTATTCTATTTTTTATCTCATTTCCAGATCTCATATTTTCCGTTCCAAAAAGATTACTTGGTAAGCGCCAAAGTACTTGTAAGAGGAATCTTAACCGTAAAGGTTGTTCCCTCATCAACTACGCTACTTACATCAATTGTTCCTCTGTGCATAAGTACAGCATTTCTGGCGATGGAAAGACCAAGGCCTGTACCGCCGATTTCTCTGCTTCTTGATTTATCTACCCTGTAAAATCTCTCATAGATGTGATCAAGGGATTCCTCTGGGATTCCATAACCAGAATCGATTACCTTTACGTAGAAAAACTGATGATCAGCATCAAGCTCAACCTTGACCCATCCCTCATCCTTGTTGTATTTAATGGCATTTTCAACAAGGTTCATAATGACCAGTGAGATCTTGACCTCATCAATTTCAGCAGTTATAGCTCTTTTACTCTCAAGGGTAAGCTCGATATTATGCTTTCTTGCAATAGGGCGAAGCCTCTTAAGGACGATCTCTGTAAGATTTACCACATCTACTGAAGTTATGGTAAGGCCAGAAGCTTTTTTGTCCATCTTAACAAGAGCAAGAAGATCGTTGATGATCTTATCCTCTCTGTCAATCTCAGCACCTATATCGGTCATGAACTCTCTATAGACCTCATTAGGAACATCCTCCTGGGCCAAAAGAGAATCTGCCAAAACCTTCATGGAAGTGATAGGTGTCTTGAGCTCGTGGGAGACATTTGAAACAAACTCCTGACGTGAGTCATCCAAAACCTTCATGCGCCTAAGAAGAGCGTTAAAAGCATTGATGATCTGTTCTGTCTCAAGATAGTTAGGACCTACTATAGGTTCATCTGTATAGCCGGCCTTAACATCGTTGATGGCTGTTGTGATCCTGTCGAAGGGCCTAAGCAGCATAATGGATACCCAGGCCGCAAACAAAAGGATTATAAGGATGATCATTATCTCAAGTGTCTGGGCTCTTCTACTAAGGATCTTAAGTGTCACGGCAATTGTTTCAGTTGAAACACTGGTAAGAAGCACTCCTCTTACAACTTCACTGACCTTTCCTGATACTGATACGTCCTCTTCCTCGATATCTTCACTTTCAATGATAGGCGTTACAATTTCAATATAGCCGTTGGCCTGATCGTACTTTGATACCGTTCCCTTGGAACCGGTCTTAAGGCAGTTGACCACCTCTTCAGAAATAATGGTCTTACCCTGACTGATATTGTAAGTGTCCTTAACAACCTTTAGATCGTCATTGATAACAATAACTCGGCCATCATAGAGATTGGCCAGCATATCGAGCTCAGCATTAATAACCTCAGAAGAAGTATCCTGAAGGTAATTGGAAACAATGAGGTGATTGGCGAGAATACGCAGCTGCGTCTGTGCCTCAGTTGATTTGACATTGACAGCACGATTCTCATAGCTGTCCAGAATGACAGAATGCATAACAAGGCAGGATATAAGCCCTGTAAGGAAAACTATGACAAAGAATCGTACTCTAAGACTTTTATATATGCCTCTTATCTTAAAACCACTAGTCTTATCCATAATTATGCCTGGAAATAGTATCCAGCGCCCCACTTGGTACGAACGAATCTTGGCTCGCTGGGATTATTCTCAAGTTTCTCTCTAAGTCTTCTGATGTGAACGTCAACGGTTCTCTCATCTCCAGGATAATCGCTGCCCCAGATGGTCTCAAGGAGCTCCTCTCTGGAATAGGTCTTACCCGGTGTTGACGCCAAAAGTTCAAGGAGCTCATACTCCCTGCTTGTTACGTTGATCTCTTTATCCTTAACAAATACTCTTCTGTACTCTTCATTGAGCTTAAGGTCTCCAAAGGTCATAACCTTGGCTGTATCAGTAGTTCTGACTGTTCTTCTGATGATAGCCTTGATCCTTGCCTTAACCTCCAGGATGTTAAAGGGCTTGGTGATATAATCATCAGCGCCATACTCAAGACCCAGGATCTTGTCCATATCATCTCCCTTAGCTGTGAGCATGATGATAGGAACATTGGAAAACTCCCTGATCTGCTGACAAACTTCAAATCCTGTAAGCTTAGGAAGCATAACATCTAAAAGGATAATGTCATATTCTGTTGCCTTGGCCATATCCAGCGCTTCCTGCCCATCATATGCACAGTCGACCACAATGTCATCCTGTTCAAGACTGAACTTGATTCCCTTTACAATTGCCTTCTCATCATCAACAACAAGCGCTTTTTTACTCATAACATCACCATTCCATTTGCTCAAACCGTTATATGATCCTTGATCTTGGAAAAAAGCTTATCCTTGATCCCGGAAACGTTCATAATATCTTCAATTGACTTAAATGCTCCGTGCTGCTCTCTGTAACTTATGATCTTTTCTGCAGTAGCATTTCCAATTCCAGGAAGAGCCGTAAGTTCATCTCTTGTAGCAGAATTTATGTTTATCAGTCCGCTACCTGCACCAGCACTATCGCTGTTAAAATAGGTGCTTTCTTTATCAAAAGTCTCAACCTGCAAAGCAGCAGATTCCATTGTTTCCTGCATTGTAGGTATATAGAGCTTGATACCGTCATCTAAAAGAGCTGCCAGATTAACATAGGTTTTATCTGCAGTCTCCAAGAAGCCACCAGCGGCCTCTACTGCATCTACCACACGGCCACCTTCAAAAAGCTCATAAACTCCAGGTTTTTCAACCGCTCCGCAGACATATACAAATATACTTGCGGGGGTCTTTTTTACCTCTTCTGCTGGCTCCTGGTCTTCTTTGGATGACTCTTTTTCGCTACTATCTTTTTCTTCCTCATCAAAAGGTGTTTCATCAATGACAGAAGCGCTACCTGTAGCAACATCTGTCAGAACAATTTCTTTTCCCTGTGGCGCACATCCTGTTAAGAAAAGCGCCAAAAGTACTGCTAATAATACTCTTTTTTGCATGTTTCCTCCTATATAGGAGGGCCCCATCCATGCTTATTTATTCTAGTAAATTAAAAAGAATAATTCAATGATTAATCATCATCTTCTACAAGTCCTGCGGTAATAGCCTCATCATCAGGATCAGGAATCGTAGTCTCTGTATACTCAGTTCCGGTTATCTGAGTCTTGATGCTCTCAGACACAGCTTTGAGGGTAGAATTACAATCAGCACCATTCCAGATATTGGTAAATGCGATCTCAAGCTCCATCCAGAGATTGCTCGTCTCTATAGTCTTGGGCATAGGGACTGAATCAGCATATACTGAAGCGAAGGTGTTCAGCCTCTTGTCCTCGTAGTTAACACCGTCATGAGCTGCAAGCTTATTGCTGAGTTTATATATGTCTCCTGAATTGTCGCTGCAAAGGAATCTTGCAACATCCTCAGCATCCTCGGCATTTTCAGAATAACCATTGACAACAAGGCACTCTGTTACAGACATCGTCCTTGATCCAAAATCATCTGTAAGGCCAGGCATATCAGCTACTTCAAATTCAAAGTTGCACTCTCCTGATGCCTTGGCATCCTCGATCTTTTTCATAATATCAGTAGTTGCTATGGTAAATACAACCTTGCCATCAATAAAGTCCTGGACAATGGTGTCGTAATCGATCTGTTTAGGGTCAATAGCAAAGAACTGGTTAAGCTGCTGATAGATCTTCATGCAGCTTATGGTATCAGTGTTATAGATATCAAACTGCTCCAGATCATCGCCAAAGTCTCCGCCAACATTCATGTAATTACCTACGAAGAAGTAATTGTAGAAAATATCTGTCACATCCCATTCAAAGACAGCCTCAACCTGCTCCGGCGCATTGTAGTTCTCAGCGAATTTAAGGATATCTGAAATGTTAAGAGGAAGGCTCTCAGCCACAGCCTCATCGATCATTCCCTGAGTGATTTCAGCGCCTGAATTATCTTCTGCAAGTACCTCTTCATCCTCAGAAGGCTCACTGTTTTCAGAAGAATCGATCTCTGCCTGAGCCGCCTCTCCCTCCTCTATATCAATCTCAGACTGAAGATTCTCTGTGGCCATATTCTCAAGATAGGTCTTGTTGTAAATAAGGGTGCTGGTCTCAAAATAAAATGGATAAGCAACCTTCTTGTTATTGTAGGTTACAGAGTTAAGAGCGGCTGCAGGGAAATCTCCCTTTAGCAAAAATCCATCATCCTCTATATCCTTGGCAAGTCCAGCAAGATAAGCCTTTTCAAGAGAATCGTTTGTTATTATATATAGATCCGGGAAGTTATCTTCATTTACAGAAGCCTTGCCAACTGCCTCAAGGTACTCAAGGCCTGAAACAAGAACAGGTTCAATACGAACCTTGCTGTTTGACTCAGAATAAGCTACCGCCTTGCTCTGAAGGTAAGGCGTCAAAGAATCGTCCGTATACCAAAGCCTCACGGTGGTCTTATTACGGGAAAAGAAAGAATAATCCTCAAAAATGCTCCTGTCTGAGCGGGCATACACATAAGTGCCCGCCAAGGCAAGTGCAACAAGTATTATAGAAATGATACGAACTCTAAGTTTCATAAAGACTCCAAACATGAATCCAATATGGATATCATGTCATCAACATTCTCCTTAGTAATAACAAGCGGTGGAACAAATCTTATTATATCAGAGCCTGCGTTAATAAGGATAAGTCCTTTTTCAAGAGCCTTAACAATCACGTCAGAGACAGGTCTGTCAAAGACAAGTCCCTGCATAAATCCCATACCACGTCTGTCTACGATAAAGTCATATTTGTCCTTAAGCTCGTCAAGGCGCTTCTCCAAATATGGAGCCACCTGATTCACATTATCTATTATATTGTCCTCTTTGAATAAATCAAGAACTTTGGAAACCGCAGCACAGGCAAAGGGATTTCCGCCATAGGTGGTACCATGATCTCCTGCAACAAGCGATGCTGAGCCAACTTTTTCTGTTAAAAGAAATGCTCCCACAGGAACTCCGCATCCAAGAGCCTTGGCAGTTGTCATTATATCAGGCTTAACACCATATTTCTGCCATGCGTACATATATCCGCATCTTCCCATTCCACACTGGATCTCATCAAGAATAAGAAGAATATCCCTCTCATCACAGAGTTTCCTTACTTTCTTAAGGAAGTCTTCTGTAGCAGGATGGATTCCGCCTTCACCCTGAACTGTCTCCATGATGATCGCGCAGGTTTTGTCTGTCACGCATCCAAGTACGCTGTCAAAGTCGTTAAGATCAGCAAACTTTATGTTGCCGATCATTGGCTCAAAGGCTTCCCTGTAGTGGGGATTACCTGTTACTGAAAGTGCTCCAAAGGTTCTTCCGTGGAAGGAGTGGTTCATGGCAATGATCTCATGATCAGTTTTTCCATCCTTTAAAAATGCGTACTTCCTAGCTGCCTTTATGGCACCTTCCACTGCCTCTGCTCCGCTGTTTGTAAAGAAAACCCTGTCCATACCTGAAGCTTCTTTGATCTTCTTTGCAGCCTCTATCGCAGGAACGTTGTAGTAGTAATTGGAAGTATGAAGCAATTTATCTATTTGTTTTTTGAGAGCATCATTATAACTCTTGTTATTGTATCCAAGGGCAAAAACAGCGATTCCTGACACGAAATCAAGATACTTTTTTCCGTCAAGGTCATAGAGATACACCCCATCACCGTGATCTAAAACGATCTGATATCTGTTATAGGTGTGTAAAAGAGCTTTTTCAGCCTCATCAATATATTTCTGCATCATCTCACTCATCGAAGTAATCTCCTCTTAAGCTCCAGCCTTTGCCATATCGTCTGAATCTGGCATAAACATTGTTCCAATACCTTTGTTAGTAAAGATCTCAAGAAGCAGGCAGTGTGCGATCCTTCCATCAAGAATGTGGACTCTGTTAACGCCGCCTCTTACAGCATCTGTGCAGTTGCCAAGCTTTGGAAGCATTCCGCCTCCTATATTGCCACTGGCAATAAGCTCATCAGCCTCTGAACAGGTAAGTCTTGAAATAAATGTAGAAGGATCCTTGATATCCTTGTAAACACCCTCAATATCAGTAAGGAATGCCAGTTTGTCTGCGCCAACAGCCTTGGCAATGGCACATGCAGCATCATCAGCATTGATATTATAGGTATCAAACTTGTCATCAAGTCCTATAGGAGCAACTATTGGCAGGTAGTCATTGTCTAAAAGATCATATAAGATCTTAGGGTCAACCTTGTCAACTTCGCCAACATAACCAATGTCCTGGCCCCCTGACAGCTTCTTTGTAACATGAAGAAGTCCGCTGTCCTTACCGCTTATACCGATCGCCTTAACCCCCAGCTCCTGTACCATGGTCACAAGCTGCTTATTTACTCTTCCAAGTACCATCTCAGCGATCTCCATGGTCTCTGAATCAGTAACTCTAAGGCCATTTACGAACTCAGCTTCTTTTCCAACCTTGGATACCCATGAGCTTATGGCCTTTCCTCCGCCATGGACTATGATTGGCTTAAAACCTACAAGTTTTAAAAGAGTAACATCTGTTATTACATTTTTCTGAAGTTCCTCGTTGCTCATGGCACTTCCGCCATACTTAACAACAATGATCTTTCTGTTGAACTTCTGAATATAAGGCAGAGCCTCAACTAATACTTCTGCTTTTTTAAGTACATCCTGCATATCCTTGTCCATGATAGTCTCCTTAGCTCCTGTAATCTGCATTTATCTTGACGTAGTCATAAGTAAGATCGCATCCCCAGGCTGTGGCTTCCTCGCTGCCTTCATGCATGTCAACAAACACTGTAACTGCATCAGCCTTCATAATTTCAAGGGCTTTATCTTCATCAAATACAATAGGTGTTCCCTTATCGAAAACCAAAAGTCTTCCATTTTCGCTTTCAAAATACAGCTCAACGTCGTTTTGGTCAAAGGAAGCTCCTGAGTATCCCATAGCGCAAAGGAATCTTCCAAAGTTGGCGTCACATCCAAAGATTGCGGCCTTTGAAAGATTAGAACCAACAATGGCTCTTGAAAGAGTTCTTGCATCCTCCTTGGTCTTTGCATTTACAACCTTTGCTTCAAAGAGCTTACTTGCGCCCTCTCCATCAGCTGCCATCTTCTTTGCAAGGAAGGCGCACACATAGAAAAGAGCCTCTTTAAAGATTTCGTAATCTCCGCCCTTTTCAGTTATCTTTGCATTTCCAGCCTCTGCATTGGCCATAACTAAAAGGGTATCATTGGTAGAAGTATCTCCATCCACAGTTATCATGTTAAAAGAATCCTTGACTACCTCTGAAACAGCCTCCTGCAAAAGAGACTTGTCAATATCAAGGTCAGTTGTAAGGAAAGCAAGCATTGTACACATGTTGGGATGGATCATTCCAGAGCCCTTGCTCATTCCTCCAAGGGTAACTGTTGTCCCTCCTATTTCAAATGTAACAGCAACCTCCTTGTTAACTGTATCGGTTGTCATGATTGCCTTAGAAGCAGCTGTTCCAGCGGACTTACTGCTATCTAAAGTTGTGCTCATTTTTTCAACGCCAGCAGTAAGCTTCTCAACAGGAAGCTGCATTCCTATAACTCCGGTAGATGCCACTGCAACAGATGTAAATGGTACATTAAGAGCCTTCTCAACAGCTTTTGCAGTCTTTTCGCAGGCTTCAAAGCCCTCTTTACCTGTGCAGGCATTAGCTATTCCTGAATTGACAACAACAGCATGAAGAGGATCCCCTGATGCCACAAGCTTCTGATCCCACTGAACGCATGCAGCCTTAACAACATTAGATGTAAAGGTTCCAGCTGATACACATGGCTTTTTAGAAAAAACCAGCGCCATGTCAGTTCTGTCTTTATACTTGATCCCAGCTTCGCAGCAAGCAGCTTCAAAGCCCTTCGCAGCAGTAACGCCGCCCTCTATAGTATTCATATTGGCCTCCATTATTTATTAAATATTGTCAGATTATCTGTATTAAGAACGTAGTCGTAATAGTTCATGTCATCTCTGAGCGTCCAGCCCATTTTCTGCCAGAATTTGTTTCCTACGGTATTGGTTACAAAGGCGTTTAGGCAGACCTTGTTGATCTTTTCCTTTTTGAGCTGCTCACAGCAAAAGCCAACCATCTTTTTACCAATACCATGCATTCTGTATTCTTCACTTACACACACGTGATACAGACATGCTCTTCTTCCATCATGGCCACATAAAATAGCACCTACTATCTTTCCATCCTGCTCGTAGACAGCACTGGTGGTTGGATTTCTTTTTAAAAATCTCTCAATTCCCTCTCTGGAATCGTCCATGGACCTGATACCAAATCCGTGAATTGACATCCACAGAGCATAAACCTCATCATAGTCATCACATGTCATTACCCGAACCATAACTAATCCTCTTTTATCAAGTATTTATTTCCCTGATCAAGGGAAAAGTGGAACCATTGAAAGGCCCATAGTCTCATCAAGACCAAACATGATGTTCATATTCTGGACAGCCTGTCCTGCAGCACCCTTTACGAGATTATCAATTGTGCCCATCATGATGACTCTTTTTGTTCTTTCATCAATCTTAAAGCCAATATCTACGAAGTTACTTCCCTCTACCCATCTTGTTTCAGGATATACTCCGTCCGGTAAGAGTCTTATGAACTTCTCATTTTTATAGTACTTCTCATAAGCAGCTCTGATATCCTCCTTGGTAGGAAGAGAACCGTCCTTCATAGTAAGAGATGCATACTCAGTGGCAAGGATTCCTCTGTTCATTGGAACAAGGTGAGGTGTAAAGTTTATGACCATCTCTTTTCCAGCTGCATATGAAAGCTGCTCTTCTATTTCAGGAGTATGTCTGTGACTTGCTACTCCATAGGGCTTGGCTGATTCATTTACTTCGCAGTAGAGGTTTGCAACCTTAGCCCCACGTCCCGCTCCCGAAACTCCTGAAAGAGCATCAACAATAAGTGTATCCGTATCGATAAGTCCCTCTTTTATAAGAGGATATGCAGTAAGGATTGAGCAGGTAGTATAGCATCCGGGGTTTGCAACGATCCTTGCATTTTTTACCTTGTCCCTGTTTATCTCACAAAGTCCGTACACAGCTTCCTCTATATACTGTGGTGCCTTGTGCTCAATCTTGTACCACTTTTCGTAAACTGAAACATCCTTTAATCTAAAGTCCGCTGAAAGATCAATGATCCTGGTCTTACTTAAAATATCTTCATTGACAAGTGATGCGCAAAGCCCCTGAGGTGTTGCTGTAAATATTACATCAGCCTTTTTAGCCAGCTCATCCATGTTGTCATCCATGCACTTTGCATCTACAAGCTCAAAAAAGTTTCCATATATATTACTGTAATTTTCATCAATGTAACTTCTGGAGCCATACCATACGACCTCAGCCTCTTTATGACCCTGAATAAGCCTTACTATTTCAGCTCCTGCGTAACCTGTAGAACCAATAATTCCAACCTTTATCATACTTTCTGCCCTTCTTTCGAACTAATAACTTGTTTCAGTATAAGTCCAAAAAATGAATATTGCAATAGAAAACATAAATATTTATGCACTAGAATATCTTTTTTTAAATATTTATGCAAATATCTATTGCATTTTATACATTTTGGGTTTATATTAACTTTCAGAGCGGCGATTGATGTTTTTTAATCTGCCACCAAAAAGTATACCATAATTCGATTATGAAAAATCACATTATAAAGAAAGAAGAGGAAACAAAACATGGCTAAAGAAAAAGTAATCCTTGCATACTCCGGCGGACTTGATACAACTGCTATCATCCCATGGCTCAAAGAAAACTTTGATTATGAAGTTGTTTGCGTCTGCATCGATTGTGGACAGGAAGAAGAGCTCGACGGACTTAACGATAGAGCAATCAGCTGTGGAGCCAGCAAGCTCTACATTCTTGATGTAGTTGATGAGTTCTGTGATGAGTACATTGTTCCCTGCGTAATGGCCCACGCCGTTTATGAGAATAAATATCTTCTTGGAACTTCAATGGCTCGTCCTCTTATCGCTAAGAAGCTTGTTGAGATCGCCAGAAAAGAAGGCGCTGTTGCCATCTGCCACGGTGCTACAGGTAAGGGTAACGACCAGATCCGTTTCGAGCTTGGAATCAAGGCCCTTGCTCCTGATATCAAGATCATCGCAGCATGGAGAAACGACAAGTGGACAATGGATTCACGTGAGTCAGAGATTGAGTACTGCAGGCAGCATGGCATCAATCTTCCATTCTCTGCTGATTCAAGCTATAGCCGTGACAGAAACCTCTGGCATATTTCCCACGAGGGACTTGAGCTTGAGGATCCATCTCTTGAGCCTAACTACAAGCACCTTCTTGTTCTTGGTAAGACTCCTTTAGATGCTCCAGATGAGCCAACCACAGTTACAATGACCTTTGAAGGCGGAATTCCCAAGTCTGTTAACGGAAAAGAGATGAAGGTTTCCGATATCATCAGAACCCTCAATAAGCTGGGTGGTGAAAACGGAATCGGTATTGTAGATATCGTCGAGAACCGTGTAGTTGGAATGAAGAGCCGCGGCGTATATGAGACACCTGGTGGAACCATTCTCTACGAGGCACATCAGCAGCTTGAAGAGTTGATTTTGGACCGCGATACCTATACAATGAAGAAGGATATGGGCAATAAGTTTGCAGATCTAGTTTATGAAGGGAAATGGTTCACTCCTCTTCGTGAAGCCGAGCAGGCATTTATCGAGTCCACACAGAAATATGTTACTGGTGAAGTAACCTTCAAGCTCTACAAGGGCAATATCATCAAGGCTGGAACCAAGTCTCCATACTCTCTCTACAATGAGAGCATCGCTTCTTTCAAGACTGGAGATCTCTATGACCACCACGATGCAGAAGGTTTCATCAATCTGTTTGGTCTTTCATCTAAGGTTCGTGCCATGAAGATGCAGGAAGTAGCCAAAAACAAATAATAGATGAAATCCATCTTCTATCTTGCAGGATTTTTAATAGTAATGAATATCATAGGGTTTGCCTCAATGGGTATTGATAAGAAAAGGGCTCAGCGCAGCGCTTTTCGTATCCCTGAGGCAACCCTTTTTGCTATTGCACTTATTGGCGGAAGTTTAGGATCCATCCTTGGAATGAGAGTTTTCCATCACAAGACCAAGCACTGGTACTTTAAATTTGGAATGCCACTTATCCTGATCCTTCAGATCCTGGCTGCTACTCTACTCTACTTTAGTCCTTTAGAATTCAAGTTCATGTAAAGGGGAGAACTGCTATGCATTTAGCTGTTTGTGATGACAATATCGCTGACAGAAAGCAGACTGAAAGACTGCTTGGACGTCAGTCCGACCGCATCTTTAAAGAAACCGGAGAGCGCATCTACATTGATTCTTATGGCAATGTTGAGGCTTTCATGCAGCGCCCTCAAATGTATCACGGACTTTTTATTGACATGACTACTGAGCCCTGCAATGGGTTTGAGGTTTTAAAAAAGCTCCTGGCAGTGGGAATAGTAAGACCAATAATAATGTGCTCTTCTACAATTGACTATAAAGAGCTTTCTAAAGAAGCTGGTATAACTGCTACCAACGTATACTATCTTGATAAACCCCTTAAGGTGGCTGAGCTTACCAACATGATCGATACTATCAAGGAGCGGACAGGCGTAGTCATCCCAACAGTTGAGCTTAGAGGCCAGAAGGAAACCATCTATGCAAGAGGCGATGATATAGTCTGCGTTACCAGAACCCAGTCCTCAAAATCCGAACTTGACGTTTATTTATCCGGTGACCGCAAGATCTCTATTATCGAAGATATTGTAAACTTCTATGACCAGTGCGCGGACTTTCCACAGCTGTGCCCTGTCAATGACTACGGAATCGTTAATGTCAACCATATAAAAAAGACTTCCTTTGGCAAAGTTACTCTTGATAATAACGTTACCTTGAAAGTCTCTTTCACGTATAGAAATTCAATTGAACAAACTAGATTGCTTTTACGCTCTCACCCTCAATAAGATGTCCCTCTAATATCATGATGCCCTGGCGATAACGCTCCCTACTTATCTTGCGGATCAGGTTAAGAACTGCATTCCTGCCCATCTCATAGGTATCTACGCCATAGGTGGTTATTTTAATATCACACATTCCCGGATAAACAAAGTTATCAAAACCTACAACCGAGATGTCATCAGGGACCTTATAGCCTTTATCCCGTAGTTTCTTGATAAGGACACTTGCTGTAAGATCGCAGTTGCACACAAAGGCTGTTGGCATATCAGCTGGGAGCTTGAAAAATGTTGCGGCATCTATCGCACCATTTTCAATATCCCTGTCATCAATGACCCAGTCTGCTCTAAACTCCACTCCATGCTCTAATAGCGATTTTCTATATCCAAAGTATCTGTCAGTTATGACTCCGGATGCCAAGATCGTTCCAACAAAGGCAATCTTTTTATGCCCCTTATCAAACAGATAATTGGTTATGCAGTATGAACCATTATAGCTATCAGATATAACTGCATCCTCATCTCCTTTGTGATTGCAAAAATCCAGATAAATCGTAGGAATACTACTCTGAGACTTTATCTCATCAAGATATGCTTCATCAAGTCTTCCGATGACTAGTATGCCTTGAACTTTTTTATCAGTAACAAGTCTTGGAAGCTGCCTATTCTCCTGCGCTTTATCTGAAATAACCTCAAGCATTGTAAAACAGCCTCTGTCCATTGCAAGTTGTAAAACCTGCTGATGGAGTTTGTTGTAATAGCTGCTAAACTCACTCATAAACTTCTCGGCAATGATCACGCCAATGGTATAGCTCTTTTTCGAGCTGTCAGTCTTATGGGATATTGAAGGAATATATCCCATTTCACTGGCAAGAGAGTTTATTTTTTCTCTTACGGCTTCACTCATGCCCTTTTGACCCGATAGTGCCTTGGAAACAGTAACTGTACTTACCCCAACCCTCTCGGCAATATCTCTTAATCTTACACTTTTTGCCATAAATAGCCCCTTGTAGTAAACTTGTTTTGTTGTAACCCCGTTATTAACAGAAGCACAATTAAATTATAACCTATTAATTTGAATAAAAATACATCTTTTTAAGGTGAAAGAAGTTTTTGATAATATAAAATTAGTTTTTGATCAAGGAGAAAAACATGATAGCTGTAAAGGTAATGAAGCAAAAGAATTTCATGGCAAAACTGCTTACCAGCGAGCTTTTTGACAATTTCCTGGTAGAGGAAGTCGTAATAGATACCTATAACACATTTTCCATAGACGGACGTATCCATAAGGAGTTTTATAAAAATGCAAATGATGAAGGTGAGAGCTGTCCTAAGGAAGATTTTTCAAAATGGGAAAAGATCCGTCCAATCTGCCTGGATCTTATAAAAGGCAGACAAACTCCCCTTGGATTTAAGTTTATCCTTCGCTTAAGTGATGAACAGAAAACTTCTCTTTTTAAGGAATTAGACAGCGATATTTCTTTAGATCAGGTGTCTTTTGGTATAAATATTAAGTTTTTGCAAGGGGAAGTTATGGTCACAACCGGTGTAAATTACAATATCTTTACACTGGATAAAGAAGCAGAAAAAGCCTGGGACAACTATGTCCCAAGCTTCCTTGAATCAAACGATATTGAAACAGATATATTATGATCAAGTGCTGTACTTGGTCAAAATATTGATAAGCTCATCGTATTTTGGCTTTATCTGATCGTACTTTTCCTTGTAGCCTTCCATGGAGCCGGCTCTTAGTATCTCAGTGAGCTCGCATACAGGCGTAAGGAATCCCTTAAGTCCAAGGTTGGCGCCTACCCCCTTAAGTGTGTGCACTGCCTTGAAAGCCTCGGAAACATTGCCCTCAGCCAGATACTTGGTCAGGTCATTCATGTTCTGATCTGCAAGGAACTTGAACATGAACTTGGCGATAAGATCCTCATTGCCCATGAATCTGTCCAGAATCTCATCCCAGTCAACGCCCCATGCAATTAATTCT
>NZ_JAGAYD010000030.1 GCF_017940685.1 Butyrivibrio sp.
ACAATGATTGCAGTGGTTAGATTATATACCCAGTCTTTGGGTCTTTTTTCATAAGCTTGTTCAATTCTCTGATTCATTGTAAGTCCTCCCGGTCAGACAAGCTTCTTACGAAGCATACGGCTTGTTGACTCAATGATAAATACTGTTACAAATAAAGCGATGAGGATCATTCCAACGCTTGGGTATTCTCTCCAGCTTATCTTCTCATTAAGGATAAGTCCGATACCACCGGCGCCTACATAACCGAGAACTGCAGCATATCTTACATTACCTTCAAAGTTAAAGAGGCAGTTTGAAAGATAGAATGGAAGAACCTGTGGGATGATGGCAGACACAAATGCCTGTCTTCTTGTGGCACCCATGGCCTGCATTGCCTCAAAGGCTCCCATGTCTACTGTCTCTATTTCTTCATATGTAAGTTTACCAATGTAACCAAAAGAGAAAACTGCTATAGCTACTGTACCAGCTAAAGTTCCAAGTCCAAAAATAAGAGTTGCAACAAGTGCGATAACGATTGTTGGCAGTGTTCTAATAAGCGAGAACATTACTCTCATGATGGATACCACGATCTTGCTGGGGCAGACATTGGTGCTGGCAAGCATGGCAAATGGAACTGATAAAAGAGCACCTACGACAGAACCAAGAAGTGACATCTTGATGGTGTCAAAAAGAGGTGTCCATACAGTTGGCATATAGCTTGTCTTTGGTGGGAACATCTCTCCAAGAATTACAAAGAACTGTCCGATCCTTGTTGTTAATACTTTCATATCAAAGCCAGTTATCTTAACAGAAAGAGCACTCATAGCAAGTACAAGTATGAAGTAGATAGGTGCTCTTGAGGCTTTTTTATAAGCTTTTTTGCCGTTGGGAAGTACATATTCCCTGGGCTTAAAAATCTTGTCATACAAAGTAAGCTTCAAAAGAATCACCCCTCTTCCTGAATATTGCCGTCCCTGTCTACCTTTCCGTTGTAGATCTTATCAAGGACTTCCTGGGTTGCCTCAGATGCTGGTCCATCAAATACGATCTCGCCGGCTCTTATTCCAATTACTCTTGTAGCATATTTAAGAGCCAGGTCAATGTGGTGGATGTTGATAAGGATTGAGATATTCATCTCCTCATTGATCCTCTTGAAGTCTCCCATTACCTGGTTGGCTGTTACAGGGTCAAGAGCTGCAACAGGCTCATCTGCCAGGATGATCTGAGGATTCTGGGCAAGAGTTCTTGCAAGAGCAACTCTCTGCTGCTGACCACCTGAGAGCTGATCCGCTCTTATAAATGCTTTGTCAAGGATACCGACCTTATCAAGGCACTCAAGAGCTTTGATCTTTTCTTCCTTGGTATAGATACCAAATGCTGATCTGTACCATGGCATGTCAGGAACAAAAGCTGTAAGTACATTCTTGATTACAGTTGTCCTTGTGATCAGGTTAAAGGACTGGAAGATCATTCCTATCTTTCTTCTGAATCTTCTGAGAGCTTTTCCGGACAAGCTCATAACATCAACACCATCCACGGTAAGTTTTCCACTTGTTACATCGTGCATCCTGTTGATGGTACGAATAAGTGTAGATTTTCCCGCTCCGGAAAGACCGATGATAGCAACAAATTCTCCCTGCTCAATTGAAAGGTCCACATTTTTAAGGCCTTCAAAGCCATTTGGATAAACTTTTCCAACGTTCTCAAACTTGATCATTTTGCTTTCTCCTGAAAAATAACTATAATAGCCAAAAATAGGGGAGGCATAAAATCCTCCCCTTATGTTAATTACAAGGAAGTTCTGCTCCAACGCTACGCGTTGTCCAGAACAAAGTAGTACACCAGGCTCGAAAAGACCTCGCCAGGTGATTACTTTTACTGCATTGACTTGATGAGCTCCTGAGCTTTTCTCTCAGACTCATAGTCCTCTGGCTTAGCCTCAACGTATCCGTTGTGGTTGTAGATAGAGATTACTTCCTTACCAGCGTCTGTGTTTCCGATGTTGATGAATGCCTGTGTAAGAGCTGACTTGAAAGCATCATCCATAACAGCAGATGTCTTGCTTACGCTGATTGTGTCGTTGTAGATACCATCTGTAACACCAATAACATTGGTCTCATCCCAGATGCTGTCTGTTCTGCCAAACTCTGTTGTCCACTTCTCCTCGTTGTCACGTCTTGCATCTGCATAGCAGCAAAGAACGTCGATCTGGCCTGAAGCAAGTCTTGCAAAAGCGTTACCATAAGAATCAGCCTGTACAGCGTGTGTAAGGTCTGTGATGTGCTTCTCATAGTTTGACTGAAGCCAGAGTGAAGGATAGATATATCCAGCAGAAGATGAAGAGTTCATAACTGACCAGTTAAGTCCATCAAGATCTTCCCATGTGATCTCCTCTCCGTTGTTAACCTTCTCAGAAATAGCCTTACCAGCATCTGAAGGTCCAGCGATGATAAGTCCACGGTAGAATGTTACCTGGTTCTCAGGTGTAGGAGCTGTTGGCTTGTTGTCATTCCATACCTTAGCGTCTGGGCTCTCGATTGAAAGACCATCTCTTGTAGCTGTAAGGATAACATCACAGCCATCCTCGTAAAGTACATATGTACCTCCAGGGATAAGTCCAACATCGATTGTACCAGCTGAAAGACCCTCACCTACTGCCTCGTAAGAAGTACCAACTGTGATATCAACCTCACCAACCTCATATCCAAGGCCAGCAAGCTCAGTTGTAAGAAGCTCCTTAAGTGGCTCTGTAGCTGTTACGATCTCGTCTGGATCACGAGAAGGAACAAATCCAATTGTAAGCTTGTCAACTTTAACTGGTTCTGCAGGAGTCTCTACAGCTGCTGTCTCTGTAGTCTCTGTAGTCTCTGCAGTTTCTGTTGTAGCAGGCTCTGCTACTGTTTCTGTTGATGCAGAATTGCCGCATCCTGCAAGCATTGCTACACATGAAATGCCTGCAATCATTGTTGCTAAAAATCTCTTCATAATTCCTCCTGCCTAAATGTAGGCGTCATTATAATTTTTTGGCAAAAAAAACCCCATGTGTGTATTACACATGGGGGTTCCTTGCTAACTACACGAACGTATTGTATGTGATATGCCTATGTTTGTCAACGAAATATTAGCTTTAGTAAAACAGCGCGTTAACTCAGTAAATAAGCGCTTTTTAAATTATTTTAATCAGTTTCCCATTGTTTTGAGGAACTTCGACGCATTACCCATAGCGTCTCCCTTAAATACAGCAGAACCTGCCACGATAACATTGGCTCCTGCGCCAACTACCGTCATTACATTGGCGTCATTAATGCCTCCATCCACCTGAATGTCAGTAGTAAGATTTCTATCACCCAGCATACTTCTTACTTCTCTAACCTTATCTATCGTCTCCGGAATTAGTTTCTGTCCGCCAAATCCTGGTTCAACTGTCATGACAAGGATCATCTCAACCTTATCAAGGTAAGGAATGAGCACTGACACAGGAGTTCCTGGCTTTATCGCAATTCCTGCCTTTTTGCCAAAGCTATGGATCTTGTCTATAACCGCCTGCGGATCATCTGCTGCCTCCTGATGGAAGGTTATGATGTCTGATCCTATCCTGGCAAATTCTTCCACATATCTAATGGGATCCATAATCATGAGATGTACGTCAAAGACCATGTCTGTGGCGCTTCTTATGCTCTCTATAACCGGCATCCCAAAGGAAATGGATGGCACAAACATGCCATCCATTACATCTATATGCAGATACTGTGCTCCAGCACTATCTACGTCTGCAATCTGCTGTCCTAAATTTTTAAAATCTGCTGCTAAAATTGAAGGGCTTAAAATATTCATTACTTGAGGAAATCCTTTACTGATGCGTAAACGCCATCTCCGTCAAGGCCATACTTCTTAACCAGCGCTGCTGCAGATCCTGATTCACCGAATCTGTCCTGCATACCGATCTTTTTAACGATTGTTGGATGCTCCTCTGAAAGCACATCGCTTACAGCACTTCCAAGACCGCCGATAACTGAATGTTCCTCAACAGTGACAACCTTACCTGTTTTCTTGGCTGTTGCAACAACAAGCTCTCTGTCGATAGGCTTGATGGTGCAGATATTAACTACCTCAGCGCTGATGCCGTCTGCCGCAAGCTTCTCTGCTGCCTCAAGAGCTGCACCTACGCCGATGCCTGTAGCTATTATACTAACATCATTACCCTCTCTAAGTACAGTACCTTTTCCAATTTCAAATTTATAATCTGGTCTGTCGTTAACAACAGGGCATGCTGCACGGCCAAAACGGATGTATACAGGGCCAACATGTTCAGCTGCTGCTCTTACGCAGGCTCTTGCCTCTATATCATCTGCAGGGCACATAACAACCATTCCAGGAATGGTGCGCATAAGTGCGATGTCCTCGTTACACTGATGGCTGGCACCATCTTCACCTACAGTGATACCTGCATGAGTTCCACCGATCTTAACGTTAAGGTGAGGATAACCAATTGAGTTACGTACCTGCTCGAAAGCACGTCCTGTAGCGAACATGGCAAATGTGCTTACAAATGGGATCTTGCCAGTTGTTGCAAGGCCTGCTGCAATGCCCATCATATTGCACTCTGCAATACCACAATCAATGTGACGATCAGGAAATTCTTTTTTAAACCATCCAGTTCTTGTTGCTGCTGCAAGGTCTGCATCAAGGACTACTACCTTATCATTGACCTTAGCCAGCTCTATAAGCTCTTTTCCATAGCTATCTCTTGTAGCTATCTTCTTAACTTCGCTCATTCTTACCTCCTTGCCGCTTACGCCAATGACTCGCCGATCTTGTTAAGATCGGCCATTGCCTTAGCATACTCTTCATCGTTAGGTGCTACGCCGTGCCATGAAACCTGGCCTTCCATAAATGAAACGCCCTTGCCCTTTAAGCTGTGAGCAATGATGGCTGTAGGCTGGCCCTTGGTCTCTCTTGCCTCTTTGAATGCAGCTCTAAGTGCATCAAAATCGTGTGCATCTACGTTGATCACATGGAAGTTGAATGCCTCAAACTTCTTGTCGATAGGATATGGTGAACATACCTGATCGATTGGTCCGTCGATCTGAAGACCGTTATTGTCTACTATGACAACCAGATTATCAAGTTTTCTGAAGCCGGCAAACATAGCAGCCTCCCACACCTGTCCCTCTTCGATTTCTCCATCACCAAGGAGAGTGTATGTCCTGTAGCTCTTGCCATCAAGCTTGGCAGAAAGAGCCATTCCACAAGCAACTGAGATTCCCTGTCCAAGAGATCCGCTGCTCATATCAAGACCTGGAAGATACTGCATACTTGGATGTCCCTGAAGTCTTGAACCAAGCTTACGAAGGGTGGTGAGCTCCTCAACCGGAAAATATCCTCTCTGCGCCATTACTGAGTAAAGACCTGGTGCAGTGTGACCCTTTGACAATACAAAACGGTCACGATCTGGATCGTCTGGTTTCTCAGGATTGATGTTCATCTCTTCAAAATACAGATATGTGAAGATATCTGCCGCTGACAGAGATCCGCCGGGATGTCCGGCA
>NZ_JAGAYD010000269.1 GCF_017940685.1 Butyrivibrio sp.
CAGAAGATAGTGTGGGAGTCATAAGGCTCCCGCACTTTTTTTGCTTATTGAAAAACTTTTTGATTAAATTTAATAATACTTTAAATAATCTGACTTTTTGGTTAATAATTTGCAAATAACTGCCGATAAATACTTTGAATGATCTTACTATGCCCCTTTGGATAGAGGTATTAACTGGAGGATGACGATGTCTAACGTGTGGGTCAAAAAAGTATTAAAGGCTGGGATCTGTTATATTATGGTTCTTTCGATTTTCTTTAGCATTCCTGTAAAAAGCCTGGCCTATGATGATGCTGTTAAGCTGTCAGAGGATACATATAATACACTTCTTAAGGGTACTACCAAGTACAATGGCGTAGACTATGGAGCCAAGTATGGTTATAACCCTCTATATTATTTCCTTAATTACAATGATCTTAGAATTGCATATGGTGCGGATCCCGCTAAACTTGTGGAGCACTACGCAATATATGGAATAAAAGAAAAACGAGTTGCCAATGCTCCTATTACAAGAGGCGCTCAGGCCTGGAGCAGCAGTAACGAGTACATCGTTCCTTCCAATCAGCTCACCAAAGAAAAGAAAGATGGAATGGTAGTTATTCCTGATCAGATCCACAACAACGGCGGAATGAACAGACGCCAGGAGACCGAGGCAAGAAGCATTGCAAGGCAGCTGGCTACAAATATTTATAACCAGGTCATGACTGTTAACAGTAACAGCAAGAAATCCAGCAGTAAAAAGAACAGTACCAGCACCCAGCCACAGATTCCTGAAATAGAGATGGTTGCTTATGCTACCGGAATAGTACAGGCATATTGCAACGCAGGAAGAGAGCTTACTCAGGACGAGGTTAAAAAGAGTGGCAGCAAGGTATACAGAACAGCCTACGGCGTGTTTTGTGCTCATGAATTTACCAGTGCCGGTGCAACAAGGGCTCTTGGACTTATCCTTGACTATTTAAATGATACGATCCAGCAGAAGAATCCCGGAGCTGCTCCTATAAAGTGGGTACACGTCAACGCTAATACTTGGAATCAGCAGTATTGCCAGATAGCCTGCAACAATCATGAAGCCTATGCAGATGCAATCTACGGTATTGCAGGATATGGCAAACATCCTCTTGAGGGTGGTGTTGACCAGGATATTCAGAAATATGTAAGCTATGCAACACTTACAAGCATCATGAATACAAGACCTGCTTATGGGGATAATGGACAGGCAGTGACTACAGATCCAACTTATAATGCCAATCCAATGAGCGGTCAGTCCAATGACTATTAAGAAAACTAGGTGAAAGCGTAAAGATAAATGAAAACTGTGGGGAAAGAAAAAAACAGGATAAAGTTAAAGTTCAACGCATGTATAGCAATCATGGTGGCAGCAGTTCTTTTGATACCATCTGCACAGGCCAGTGCCAAGGAAGTCACCAAGATAAGCGGAACTACCTTTAAAAGAAATACCAACGTAGCTACGATCCATATAGGAAGCGATGTGAATGATATTTCATCAAATGCTTTCAGAGGCCTTATGAGCCTTAAGTCCATAACGGTCAGCGAGAACAATCCATACTTCGCATCCTATAGCAATTGCCTCTACAACAAGAATATGACTGAGCTTCTTTGTTTCCCGGCAGCTCTTTCAGGGGCGGTGATTCCGGATACAGTGGTTTCCATCAGGGAGAATGCACTCTATGGAGTGAACGAAGGCCTGAAGGAACAGGTCAGGTCA